>PEUI01000058.1:0-5364 GCA_002785585.1 Lysobacterales bacterium CG02_land_8_20_14_3_00_62_12 | reverse complement strand
TGACCACGGCAGACAGGGTGCCGAAATGCAACGCCAAGTCGAAGGTAAGCCCCTGATAGGGCCAGCCAAAGAAGAATCCCACCAGCGCCAGATGGCCGGAACTCGACACCGGCAAAAATTCGGTCAAGGCCTGCACCAGCGCCAGTACGATCACATGCCACAGTTCCATACTTGTCCTGCTCGCAAAGTCGATCCATCGGAGCCGCGCATTGTAGGGTAGCCAAGTAGCGCTTGCTTCCGATCCGTTTGCTTTTTTTCACCAGGAGTGAAGTCATGACCGACGCCCTCAGCACGCTGACTGCCGCGATCGACCGCATCGTTGCCGTTTGCGGTCCCAATATCGTCGCGGGCTTTCCGCTCGGGCTGGGCAAACCCAATCGCCTGATCAATGCGCTGACCGCACGGGTCACCGCCGATCCGAGCTTGACGCTGACTATCTACACCGCGCTGTCGCTGGATCCGCCGACGCCAAAACCGGGTCTGGAATCGGCCTTCGCCCAGCCCTTTCTGGATCGTCAGTTCGGCGCCGATTACCCGCGCCTCGACTACGTTCGCGCGCAACACCTGGGCACTTTGTGCGCGCGCATCCAAGTCCACGAGTTCTATTTTCAATCCGGCAATTGGCTCGACTCGAGCGCCGCCCAGCGCCACTACATCAGCCTCAATTACACCCATGTCGCACGGGCGTTGGTGGGCTTTGGCGTCAACGTCATGCTGCATCTGGTGGCGCGTCGCGGTGATCGGCTCAGCCTCTCTTGCAACACCGATGTCACCCTCGATGCGCTCGACGCTTTTGCCGCCCGCGGCAAGCCGCGACCGTTGCTGGTCTGCGCGATCCATCCCGATCTGCCGTTTCTCGGCAATGACGCCAGCGTGCCGCTGACGTTTGCCGATGTCCTCGTCGATGAGCCCGGTCACCAGCTGTTTGCGCTGCCGCGCGAGCCGGTGGCGGTGCACGAATACGCCATCGGCCTGCACGCTTCCACCCTGGTCAAAGACGGCGGCACCTTGCAAATTGGCATCGGCGCGCTTTCCGATGCGATTGTCGCCGCGTTGTTGCTGCGCCAGCAGGAGAACACGTTCTATCGTCAAGCCACCACGGCCTTGCGATTGGGGCGGGAAGCGCCACCACTGATCAGCGACTGCGGCGGCGAAGCGCCATTTGCACTTGGCCTTTACGGCGCCAGCGAGATGGTGATGGATGGCTTTATGCACCTGCGCCGCGCCGGCATTTTGCGGCGCCAGGTGTTTTCGGATATCGGCTTGCAGACGCTGCTCAACCAGGGCCGCATCGGTGCCAGCGCCGATGCCGACACGCTGGAGCGCCTGATCGAAGCGGGATTGGTGCCGACCGCGATGGATCGACCGACCTTGACCTGGTTGGTCAAGTTTGGCCTGCTGAGCACTGGCTGCACGATTGCCGATGGCGTGATTCGCTACGCCGACGGCAGCCAGAGCGGCGCCGATCTACTCGACGGCGGCCATCGTCATGCCCTCGCCGCCCAGATCACCGGCCGTCCACTACGCGGCGGACATTATCTGCATGGCGCTTTCTATCTCGGCTCCAAGTGCCTCTACGACTGGCTCGGTCAACTCCAGGGGGATGACTTCGATGGTCTCGGCATGACCCGGGTCAGTTTCGTCAACGAACTCTACGGCGGCGCTGAGGCACTGGATATTGCCCAGCGTCACCAGGCACGTTTTTTCAATACCTGCATGATCCACACCTTGAGCGGTGCCGCCGTTTCCGATGGCCTGGCCGATGGCCGTGTGGTCAGCGGCGTCGGTGGCCAATACAACTTTGTCGCGATGGCAAACGCCATACCCAACGGCCGCTCGATCCTGATGCTGCGTTCGGTCCGCGAGCGCCAGGGTCGGGTCAGCTCCAATCTGGTTTGGAACTACGGCCACACCACCATCCCGCGCCATCTGCGCGATATCGTCATCACCGAATACGGCATCGCCGACCTGCGTGGACAATGCGACGAAGTCGTTATCCAGCGGCTGTTGGCGATCACCGACGCACGCTTCCAGGACGAACTGGTGGCCACCGCCAAGGCGGCCGGCAAGCTCGACCGGGCGTTCACCCTTCCGGAAGACTGGCGCCGCAACACTCCCGCTGCGCTGCTCGCCGCGATCCAGGGATTGGGCCAGCCCGAGCGTTTTCCGCGCTATCCGTTTGGATCCGATTTCAACGCCGAAGAACTCGCCCTGCTGCCCGCCCTGGGCCAATTGAAAGCGGCCACCAGCAACGCCCGCGGCAAGCTCGGCCTGATGCTCAAGGCACTCGCTGCTGGCGCGCCGACTGCGGCGCAGAATGCGCGTCTGCAACGCCTTGGTCTGGCCGCGCCAGCGCGTTTCAAAGACCGCTTGCTGGCACGCATGGTGGCGGGTTTTTTGCCGCCTGATTGATCGGCGTTGAGGGCGATTTGCGGCACTCAGTCGTGCCGATTCAGTCGCAGCAACGAAGTATTTTTTGGTCTCGGAGCGAGCGGTGCTGGTCGCGCCGACCAGGGTCGGATCCGTTGCAGCTGCGCGCCCAGCGCACGCTCCGCGAGTTCGCTGTCATGCGCTGCCTGGGCACGTAACCAATAGCCATTGGACAAACCGAAGAAGCGACAGAGACGCAAATCCGTATCCGCGCTGACACCCCGTTTGCCGGCAACGATATCGCCGATGCGCTGTGCGGGAACCTCGATTTCCTTGGCCAGTCGGTAGCGGCTGATCGCCATCGGCTTCAAAAACTCCTCCAGCAATAATTCTCCTGGGCTGACCGGTTTCAACTTTTTCATTGTCATCCTCAGTGGTAATCGACAATTTCAACGGCTTCGGCACCCGCTGCGGTCCAGCGAAAACAAAGCCGCCATTGGTCATTGATGCGAAGGCTGTGCTGACCGGCGCGGTCGCCGTGCAGCGCTTCGTGTCGATTGCTAGGCGGCACCTGCAGGTCAGCCAGGCAAACAGCAATCTGCAGCTGTCGCAACTTGCGTTGTGCGACCACGACCATGTTGACGAAGCGCCGCACCCGGATCCCTCTTTAATTGCTTTCAGGCCTGGCATGTTGGCGCCATGCAGCGTGGCCGGATCAGCATAGTCCCCGCTCTGGAACTTTTCCGCTTCGTGTTGGAGGTGCATTTGTATCAAAGCGATCTGATCGACCGCAGCTGGATCTCTCGAAACCACAGTTTGGACCCCGCCTTGCTCGGTCATCTTGAAAATATGCAGAGTCTTTGTCATGTCGAATGGCATCACCTGATGCGCCATTGTGTGCACATGCTCCTGGCTTATCCCAGTCGCAAATGAATTTGCTGAAGGCAGCGCCAGAAACGAAACCACCAGGGCAACCATGCTACGTACAAACGGTAAGTTGTTTTTTCATTTTTGCGCCCTCTTGTGTCAACTGGAAACCGCCAGGCTCTCGCGGTTGTAGATGCGCGCGGCAAAAAAAGCGACGACGCCGGCCAACAGCAGACCGCTGGCCAGCAGGGCGCTCCATTCCGTTGCCGCCATCGGCTCCGCGCGTACCAGCTTCATGATCGACAGTTGCTGCGCCAGCAGCGGCACGCTGAACATCCACAGCGCCGGCTTGACCGGAATGACCATCAGCAGCATCGACGGGATGATTGGAATGATGTTGAGTATGCCAAGCCAGCTCTGTGCCTCGCGAAAGCTGCGGGAGTGCGCAGCGACGGCGGTCTGGATCGACGCTGCCAGGATCACCACCGGCGCCAGCACCAAGAGCATCTGCGCAAACACCAGCGCGTTGAGATTGAACTTGAGTCCGAGTTTGTCGAGCGGCAGCAGCGGCATCACGATGGCGAACGCGATCAGCGTCAGCAACAGCGATGCCAGCGCAAAAGCGGCGGTGGCCAGCAACTTGCCGGCCATGATTTTCCAACGTGGCACTGGATTGGCAAGCAGCGGCTCCAGCGATTGCCGTTCGCGCTCGCCAGCGGTGGTGTCGATGGCCAGATACATGCCGCCCATAAACGCACCCAAGATCAGAAAATAGGGCAGGAACATCAACACAGCCGCGCCTTTGGCTTCGGGGCTGGCCTGGTCGCGATCAACGACGCTGATCGGTTTGGCCACGATCGGGTGGATGCCGCGCGCCAACAAACGCAGGGCCTCGACCTCATGGCTGTAAGCGGCGATGGCGGCCTCGACGCGTGCTTGCGCGCTGTGTGCATCCTGGTGCGAAGAATCGTAGATCAGCTCCAGCGGCGCTGGATCGCCTTGCCGCCAATTTTCGCCGTAGCGCGCATCGAGGCGCAGCACGACGTCTTCGTCTTGCTCGCGCACGGCGCGTTCGGCATTGCTCGGTGCCGGTTTGATGCGGATGTTCTGGGTCCGCAAAAAGTGAATCAGATTGGGCGCCTGTTCGGCGCCGATCACCGGCAATTCCAACGGCTTTTCGGCGCGCTTGGCCTCCCGCGAAAACATCGCCGAGAACAGCAAGCCCATCAGCACCGGGCCAATCACCGGGCCGATCAGCAGGGCGTTCATCACCGTCTTGCGGTCGCGCAGGTTTTCGCGCACTTCTTTCAGGAAAATCGTCAGCCAGGGCGGTCTCATCCGAAAAATCCTTCGTCGCTTCCAATGATTTTGACAAACGCGTCTTCGAGATTTGCCTCGGCGGTGCGTTCCCGTAGTGCGTCCGGCGAACCCTCGGCCATCACCCTGCCCTTGGCGATCACCACGATGTGATCGCAGAGCGCCGCCACCTCCTGCATGATGTGGCTGGAGAACAGCACGCAACGGCCTTCGTCGCGCAGTTGCCGGAGGAACCCGCGCATCGCCCGCGTGGCCATCACGTCGAGGCCGTTGGTCGGCTCGTCCAGGATCACATTGCGTGGATCGTGGATCAGCGCACGGGCGATCGCCGTCTTCACGCGCTGCCCCTGCGAGAAGCCTTCGGTGTGGCGGTCGATGATGTCGGCCATGCCGAGCGCGTCGATCAGCCGCTGCTCGCGGGCCGCACACAGTGCCGGATCGACGCCTTGCAAATCGGCGAAATAGCGGATGTTCTCGCGCGCCGTCAGCCGCTTGTAAAGGCCGCGCGCATCCGGCAACACCCCCAACCGACGCCGCACCTCAACGGTGGCGGTGGCGGCATCGAAGCCATCCACCCGCACTTCGCCCTGGTCGGGTTTCATCAGCGTGTAGAGCATCCGCAAGGTGGTCGTTTTGCCGGCGCCGTTTGGGCCGAGCAGGCCGGTGATGCGGCCGTCCTCGGCACGAAAGCTGACGCCATCGACCGCCAGAACGCTGCCGAAAGCTTTATGCAAATGGCTGACTTCAATCATTTCGATCTCACTGCTAGAGCACTTCGATGCATGGTGGATGCGCTGCGCTTATCCACCC
>PEUI01000325.1 GCA_002785585.1 Lysobacterales bacterium CG02_land_8_20_14_3_00_62_12 | reverse complement strand
CGCCATGGATGGCGGAGGTAGAGCAACGCAGGAGCAGTTGCCGGAGCCGGTCTACTTCAAGACGCGGCTACTCGTAACGCAGCTCGCCGGCCTTGCCCCAGAACACCCGGTAGGCATACACGGTGTAGGCGAGGATCACCGGTAGGGTGATCGCGACACCGACCAGAATGAAGCGCAGCGATTCCGGCGCACTGGCGGCTTGCGTGTAGGTGATACGGTCCACCACCAGATACGGGAACAGGCTGTAGCCGAGGCCGACGAAGGCGAGCACGAACAGGCTGACCGCGGCGGCAAACGGCTGCCAACTGCCGTAGCCGCGATGGTGTTGCAGGCGGCGCAGGGTGTGCTCGCACCACACAAACACCAGCGCACTGGCGAGTGGTACTGGCAACAGCCAGTACAGATTGGGCAGGGTGAACCACTTGGCGTAGATGCGTTCGCTGATCAACGGGGTCGCCAGCGATACCACGGCGATGCCGAAGCCACACAGCCACAGCGCCCGTCGTGCCCAACGTATTGCGCGCGATTTCAGTTCGCCCTCGGTCTTTAGGATCAGCCAGGTGGCGCCGAGCAAGGTGTAGCCGGCGAGCAGCCCGAACGCGATCAAGCCGGCGAATGCGGGCACCATGGCGCCGTCGCGAAAGCCGGTGATGTAACTGCCGAGCATGTAGCCCTGCGCCAGCGCAGTGATGATCGAGCCGCTGACGAACACCTGGTTCCACAAGGCCTTCTGCTCGGCATGCGCCTTGACCCGAAAGTCAAACGCGACCCCACGCAGTACCAGTCCGATCAGCATCACCGCCACCGGCAGATAGAGCGCGGTCAGGATCACTCCGTGCGCCTGCGGAAACGCAATCAGCAAGATGCCCACGCCGAGCACCAGCCAGGTCTCGTTGGCATCCCAGAACGGTCCGATCGAGGCGATCATCACATCCTTGTCGGCGTCGTCGGCGAAGGCCACCAGCGCGCCCACTCCGAGATCGAAGCCGTCGAGGATCACGTAGGCCAGCATCGCCGCGCCCATCAGGCCAACGAAGATCAGCGGCAGCAGTGCATCGGGAATGAGCGTGTCCATCAGGCCTCCCACCCATGGGGGATCGGTTGACTGGGCGCGTGATCGTCGCCGCGAGCCGCACCTTGCGCCTTACGTGCCATGTGGAACAACACCCAGACGTAGGCCAGCAGCAGCGCTGCGTACAGCGCCAGATACAGGCCAAGGCTGATCGCGATCATCGGCGCGGGCACCGCCGACGCCGCATCGCTGCTGCGCAGGAGGCCCTGCACCAGCCACGGCTGGCGCCCGATTTCGCTCACGTACCAGCCCGCCAGCACCGCCAGCCAGCCCGAAAAAGTCATCGCCAGCAGCGCCGACAGCGCCATCGGCGACAGCGTGTCACGGCGCCACAACTGCCAACGCGCCCACCACGCCACCGTCAACATCAGCACACCGATGCCGAGCATGGTGCGAAAGGCGAAGAACACCGGCGCCGCCGGCGGCTGTGCGTTCGGAAAACTGTCCAGGCCGCGAACTTCTCCATCCAATCGATGGGTCAGGATCAAGCTGGCACCGCCGGGGATGGCAACGGCGGCGCGATTGCTGCGGCTGGATTCGTCAGGCAAAGCAAACAACAGCAGTGGCGCGCTGCGCTCGTCCTGCCACACTGCTTCTATCGCTGCGATCTTGGCCGGCTGGTACTGCAAGGTGTTCAGCCCGTGCAGATCGCCGACGAAGATCTGAATCGGGATCAGCAGCGCGGCCACGGTCACCGCGGTGCGCAGGGTTTTGCGCAGCTCGTCGCTGCGCTCACCGCGACGCCAGCGATAGGCCGACAGACCGGCCACCAGAAACGCAGCGGTCAGCCCCGACGCCAGCAGCATGTGGGTGAAGCGATACGGGAACGACGGATTGAAGATCACCGCCCACCAGCTTTGCACATGCGCCACGCCATCGATCAGGGTGAAGCCCTGCGGCGTCTGCATCCACGAGTTGAGCGCGAGGATCCAGAATGCCGACACCGTTGTGCCGATCGCCACCAGCGCGGTGGCCAGGGTGTGGATGCGCGGCGATACCCGTTGTTGGCCAAACAGCATGATGCCGAGGAAACTGGCTTCGAGAAAAAATGCGGTAAGCACTTCGTAGCCGAGCAACGGGCCGGCGATGTTGCCTACCGTCAACATGAAGCCCGGCCAGTTGGTGCCGAACTGGAAGCTCATGGTAATGCCCGACACCACCCCCAGCGCGAAGCTCAGCGCGAACACCTTGACCCAGGTGTGGTAGGCCGCTGCCCACGCCGGATCGCCGGTGCGGCGATGGCGCAGTTTGAAGAACAGCAACAGCCACGCCAGCGCCAGGGTGATGCTGGGGAACAGGATATGGAAACTCATGTTGGCGGCGAACTGCAACCGCGCGAGCATGATCGGGTCCATCAGGGTGGCTCCAGTGGCAACGATTCCAGCCGGTCGCGGGCGCTACCGATAGCGGGCTACCGCTCGATCAGGCGATTGCGCGGGTGCTTAGGCGTTGCGCAGAAATAACTTGCGCAGATTGCGCAGGACTTTCGTTCGCCTGCAAGGCGCACAAAGGGGAGCATAGTCGGA
>PEUI01000150.1 GCA_002785585.1 Lysobacterales bacterium CG02_land_8_20_14_3_00_62_12 | reverse complement strand
CTTGCCGGTTAATCTGGTCGATTGGCACAAAGCGCCGGTGTTGGTAGCGTGAAGTTGTCCCACTGCAATGAGTCGAGACTGGCCGATGGACCCGATTTCCCCCTGGCGGCTGTGCGTGGCGCCGATGATGGACTGGACCGATCGGCATTGCCGGGTGTTTCATCGTCTGTTGGCGCCGCACGCGCGTTTGTATACCGAGATGGTGAATGCGTTGGCGATCCGTCATGGAGATCGCGCGCGGTTGCTCGGTTTTGATCCGAGCGAACATCCGTTGGCGTTGCAATTGGGTGGTTCTGATCCGCGTGTGCTGGCCGAGGCGGCGCGGGTCGGGGTGGAGTTCGGTTATGACGAGATCAATCTCAATTGCGGCTGCCCGAGTGATCGCGTGCAGGCCGGGCGTTTTGGCGCTTGCCTGATGCGCGAGCCGGCGCTGGTGGCCGATTGCGTAGCGTCCATGCGTGCGGCGGTGGCGGTGCCGGTCACGGTGAAATGTCGTATCGGCGTGGATGACCAGGACGAGTTTGCCGCGCTGCATGGTTTTGTCGAATGCGTGCGGCAAGCCGGTTGTGAGGTGTTTATCGTGCATGCACGCAAAGCCTGGCTGAAGGGTTTGAGCCCGAAAGAAAACCGCGATGTGCCGCCGTTGGATTACGCTCGCGTGCGGGCGCTGAAGCGGGCGTTTCCGGAGTTGACGATCGTGCTCAATGGCGGTCTGGTTACGACCGCTGCGGTGCTCGAGCATCTGGCCGTCGACGACGGCGTAGTGCTCGATGGGGTGATGCTGGGCCGGGCGGTGTATCACCAACCCTGGTGGTTGCATGAACTCGACAGTTTGCTGTTTGCGGCGGGATCAAATCGCCCGCAAGACCGCGCCGAGCTGTTGCAACGTTGGCGGCCGTATGTGACCAGGCAATTGGCGACTGGCGAGGCCTTGGCCCATCTGACGCGGCATCTGCTCGGGCTCTATCAGGGGTTGCCGGGCGCGCGAAGATTCCGTCGCGTGCTGAGCGAACGCGCGCATCTGGCCGGCAGCGGTTGGGAGGTGGTGGTGGCGGCACAGGCGGCGTTGGGGAGCGCGCAACATGACGAATGATGGGGCGATGATTTTCGACACTGCGGCGGCCTGGCAGCGCTGGCTGGCCTGCCATCCGCCGCTTGTTGGGGGCGCGCTGACGGCGGCGTCGGTGGTGTTGGTGCGGCCCGATGGGTTTTCTCTGGCGGCGGAATCGGCCAGCGATAACCGGTATATGGCGAGCGGCGCGGTGGACGCCGAGCTGGCCCTGCGCCAGCACGCGGCGCTGGTGGCGGCGCTGGCGGAAGTGCTGCCAGTGAAGGTGTTCGCCGGGTCCATCGATACCCCCGATGCGGTGTTTCCCAACAACGTGTTTGCCAGTGTGCCAGGGCGTTTGTTGATCGGCGCGATGCGCCATTCGGTGCGCCGACGCGAAGCCGGGCGCGCGGATCTTCCCGACTGGTTTGTGCGGCGGTTGGGTTGCTCCATCGAGCGGCTCGATGCGCCGGGCGTGGTCGCCGAATTGACCGGGGTGCTGGTGATCGACCACGCTCGCAACATCGGCTACATCGGCCGCAGCGAACGCGTCAATGGCGCCGGCGTGCTGGCCTTGCACCGGGCCTTTGGTCTCGCCGCCAGTTTTGTTTTTGAGTTGGCGGCGACCGAATATCACAGCAACGTGGTGCTGTCGGTGCTGGCGGGACGGGTGTTGCTGATCCATGCCGGATCGTTTGTTGATCCGGCGGTGCCGCTGGCGATTGCGGCGGCGTATGGCGCGCAGGTGCTGTGGATGAGCGATGCCGAGAAAGCGGCATTTTGCGGCAATTGCCTGGCGCTGGCCGAGGATCAAGTTTGGATGAGCGCGGGTGCCGCCGCCGCGCTGACCACGGCGCATCGGCGACAACTGGAATCCGCAGGCTTTGCCATCCGCGCCGTCGACCTGAGTGAAATCGAAAAAGCCGGCGGCAGTTTGCGTTGCTGCGTGGCGGAAGTGTGGTGAGCGATGCTGCGGATGAACCGATTGATTTTTGCCGACCGTCCCGGATGACCAGCGCCGCTGCGCTGCATTCGGGTTACCGGGCTACCGGCTTTGTGATTGTTGCATTACCTTGGTAAAGTGGCGCCATGAATCCGACCACAAAACTCACCGCGCAAGCGCAGGTATCGGTACCGGCGGCGGTGCGTCGCCAGCTTGGCCTGGGGGTGGGTTCGGTGCTGTCGTGGGAAGCCGATGACGACCGGGTCATTGTGCGGCGTGTCGGGCAGCATAGTTCGGTCGCGATCCACAACAAGATATTCCCGAAGCCACCCAAGCGGAAATCGGCGGACGCGATCAAGGCTGGCGTGCGTGCGTACATGATCAAGCGCCATGCGCGCGGTTGACACGAATGTGTTGGTTCGCTTGCTGGCTCGCGACGATGCCGAGCAACTCAAGTGCGCCGAAGCGTTTGTTGCCAAAGGGGCTTGGGTGTCGCACCTGGTGCTCGCAGAAACCGTGTGGGTGCTGGCCTCGGTTTACGATCTCACACCCAGGCAAAT
>PEUI01000157.1:12152-13520 GCA_002785585.1 Lysobacterales bacterium CG02_land_8_20_14_3_00_62_12 | reverse complement strand
CGCGGCCGCCACAGCGAGAACAGCGGCGGCAAGCCGCCGCACTCCAAAGGGACCGCGCTCTGGAAGTAGCGGCGCTGCGGAAGTAGTGGCGCTCGAATTTGGAGTGCGGGAGCTTGCTCCCGCTTTGCTCTCCGGTGGGTGATTATTACCGCGGCCACCACAGCGAGAACAGCGGCGGCAAGCCGCCGCACTCCAAATGTGATCAATTCCGAATGTGCCGGTTTCAATAATCGTCCGGAATCTTCAACTGATCGATCTTGAAGGAATAGACCGTCTTCACCTGTGCCGGGCTCGCGGTTTGCTCGAACCAGGCCGCAGAGCACCAAGGATAGTTTGCTGCATTGGTGGTCAGTCCGTGCTTCACCGGGTTCTGGTGAACGTAGTGGAGCCGGGCAAGGTACGAAGTTTCATGGGTCAGCTGGGTATCCCAATAGTTGTGCCAAACCTGGCGTCCTGGCGTGTTCTCGTAGCGGTTGAGTGCGGCAGCGGTGCGTGAGTGCAACTCACGAATGCAGGCGGTCAGCGTGCTGGCATCGTTGGGCGCGGCGGCGACAAAGTGATAGTGATTGGCAAAAACTGACCACGCCTGCAGGGTCCACGAATACTTGTTGGCGATGGTGAGCAGGGCGTCGTGCAGCAGGCGCAGCGAGGCGCCATTCTGAAACATCGGTAGCCTCTGAGAAGTGGCGGCGGTGACCATGTAGACACCGGCTTCCCCAAGCCGGTGTACCGGGGCGTGCGGCCAGGGAAGGCGTTTCGAATGGTTGGAGTTGTCGAAAGCGGGAGCAAGCTCCCGCACTCCAAAGGGTGGCTGGGTAGTCATCAGCCGGTATGGTCGCATGGTGTGGAACCAGCGGCCCAGCGACGGCTGGCGCTATGCTGCGGCATGGTTCGAATAGCGCCGGTTCTGCAAACACTGTTGGCCCTTGGTCTGCTGGCGATGGTCGGGCTCAATGGCTGTGGTCGCGAGCCCGATGAAGTGGCGCTGCGGCGTGCTGTGGCAGAGATGCAGGCCGCTATCGAGAGCGGGAAAGTGGGCGCCTTTGTCGAGCACCTGAGCGCGGATTTCTCTGGTCAAAACGGCAGCATCGATCAGCGTCAGTTGCGCGCCTTGCTGGTCGGGCAGGCGCTGCGCCACGAACACATCGGCGTGACCTTGGGACCGATTACCGTCAAATTATTCGATCGCCGGGCGACGCTCGGCCTGGATGTGCTGGCCACCGGCGGTGGCTGGTTGCCTGAGTCGGGCCAGAGCTTTCACATCGAAAGTTCCTGGCGTCAGCGCGATGGCGACTGGCAGTGCTTCGCCGCGCAATGGACCGAACGCTGGTAGGGCACGGCCTTGATCGGCAGCGAAGAAAAAACCCC
>PEUI01000157.1:11059-12091 GCA_002785585.1 Lysobacterales bacterium CG02_land_8_20_14_3_00_62_12 | reverse complement strand
GCGGCACCTAATCGATTCAGCCGCGACGCTGCGCCGAGACTCGATATTGCCGATAAACCGCTGTCAACAACAGCATCGCCAACAGCAAAATCAACATGCCAGCGCGACCCAGACCGGGGACTGCCGCCGGCGGCCCCAAGCGATTGCTGAAGGTGCATGTCACCGATGCGCCGGTGGCCAAGGTAATGTTGTTCGGGGTGTTGCCATTGTCACAGCTCGCGTTGGTCAAAACCCAGCCCAGCGGGATCGTCTCGGCGACGTTGTAGCTGCCAGCAGGCAGACCGGTGAATGCTTGCATGCCGGTACCGGTCACCGTGTTGATATTGAAGGCGCCCAAGTTGCCGGTGAAGGCAAAGCTGCCGTCGCCACCGATGGTGTTCTTGATGATCGTGATCGAAGCGGTGCCGGCGCCGATCTCAGTGTTGGTAAAGGTGCAAGTCACCGCTTCGTCGGCACCCAAGTCGATGGCGTTCACCGGCGAGCCATCGCTGCAGGTGGCGCTGGTCAGATTCCACCCGGCTGGTACGGTTTCGGTGACATCGTAGATGGCGGGCACATTCAAGGGCCGGAAAATCTGCGAGCCGGTGTTGCCAGTGGTGGTGATGGTGAACGTCGCCGGCGTCAGTGTGCTGCTGCTGAAGTCAAACGAACCGTCGGCACCAATGGTATTTTTGACGACGGTGATCGAGTTGACGCCAGCGCAGGTCGGTACCGTAATGGTGTTGGCATCGGTGGTGACGGTGCCGCCAAAGGCCAGGAGGCGGCCGCTCAGATGGTTGAAATGGCCAACGGTGATGCCGGCAGCGTCGAGAATATTGCCGGCAAAGGTTGGCGTCGGCGACAGCGACGCGTTGGCGCCCAGCGTAGTGGCAGCGACCGGCGCCCAGAATACGTCGGAAGCGCAGGCGCCATTGGCCAGCACAACGTTGGAATTGTCACCTGTATTGAGGGCGTCACCGGGCCGGAAGATGTAAACGCCGGGACCATTGAGGGTGACGATGGTCGAAAGCGTGATATTCATCGCGCCGCCGC
>PEUI01000157.1:3267-11037 GCA_002785585.1 Lysobacterales bacterium CG02_land_8_20_14_3_00_62_12 | reverse complement strand
AGCACCGGTAATCGACAGCGGCGGGGTCACCGGTGCGGTGGTGTAGCAGACGTCGCCGTTGATAATGGTCTGCGGTGAGGTATTGGAATTGGTATAGGTGTCAGAAACGATGCCGTAAGTGCCGGTCGCGCCGAGGTTGGGTGCGGTGGCGGCGCTGACACTGCCCGCCAAGCCCAACACGGTGATGAGGCTTACGGTCAACCAGGTGCTGGCACTGTGGCGCATGGTCGGGACGATGGCACTGGCGGTGCGCGTGCCAAATGAATGATGGCGGTGGCGGGTTGGCGTGTTCACGGGTCAGTCCTTGCAAAGTAGGGCAGGGTGGTTCGCAGAATCATTGGATGGTTGGTATCTGATGGTCGGCTGCGGCACGCTTGCTGGGTGGTTTGCGGCTGCCCACAGCGCACGTTGGCGGGCTGAGCTTAGTCCATAAATCAAGTTTTGTGAACTTGATGCCGGTTTGCCTTGCGGTTGTCCGGCGATTGTCTATGTCCGTCGGCCCTTGGCGCTTGCGTCGGAAAAGTGGCCAAGGCTTGGCGGCTGGACTGGACTGGACCGGATGGACCCGCCCAAGGTCGCCGCAACGCTGGTCGGCCGAGTGGGCGGCGCGGGCTCAGCGCTGCAACTCATATCCGACCCATCAGCAGCAACACGATGAGGATTGTTACCACGAGACCGAGTCCGCCGCTGGGGCCGTAGCCCCAACTGCGGCTATGGCCCCAGGTGGGCAATGCGCCGACCAGCATCAGGATCAGGATGATGAGCAGAATGGTGCCGAGTGACATGAGCGTTCTCCAAGCGGGTGATTGACAGCGAATCGGGCATAGGTCCGCAGCAGATTTTCGGTGCGCGGCAACTAGAGCCAAGTCCAAAAGCCCTCTCCCCAACCCCTCCCCCGCAGGCGGGGGAGGGGCTCAAGGCAGAGCACAGGTGACCGTGACGTCAGCCCATGTGCATGCCGCCAGCATCGACCAGACCGAGCACGCCGATGATGATCAGATAGAGGGCGACGATGTAATTGAGCAAGCGCGGTTGTACCAGGATCAGGATTCCGGCCAGCAGGGCGATGATCGGGGCGAGGCTCAGATGAATGTTCATGGTCAAGTCCGGCAGCGTAGGGAGGGTGGCGTGGTGCTGAACGCAGTCGATCACTGCGTGGTGGTGGATTACTGGCGGTCGCGCTGGCGCCGATTCGGGCGTTCAGCGTCTTTATCCGCGTCTTCGGACTCGGCTGGGTCGGCTTGGTCCTCGTTCTTTTTCTTGTCTTTTGCCGACTCCGGCGGCGGCTGGCCCAGTTCGGAGCGTGCCCGTGAGCGGCCACGTCCGCGGTCTTCCACTGGTGGCTCGACCGGTGCCGACGCCGCTGGCGTGGGTGCCTGCTCGCTGCGGCGTTCCGGCACCGGCGCTGGCGTCGGTACGGATTGCCCGCGCTCGCTGCGGCCACGCGGCTTGCTGCGGGGTGACGGCGCCGACGGTGGCTCGGGTCGGGCGGATGGATTCGGCGGGGTCGATTCCGCAGCGGGCGGCGCGGATTCAGGTTCGGCCTGGGTTCGGCGCCCGCGCTCCATCGGCTGGCGTTGTCGGCCATTGCCCGAATCCATCGGGCGTTCCGGCGCGGCGGATGGTGTCGCTACCGGCTGCTGACGTGCCGACGGTTTTGGCCTGAAATCGCGCTGTGACCGTGGCGAGGGCGTCGCCGGATGGATTTGATCCGCTGCCGGGGTCGGTGCGACCGGGGCTTCCGCCGGTGGCCGACGGCCACGATTTGCCGGTGCTGGCTGGTGTTGTTGGCCCGGTGCGCTGGCGCGGTCCAGCGGTTTCAGCGTCGCTGGTTGATTGCTGCGTGCCTCCGCTTGGCCACGGCCGCCACCGGCGCTGCGGGCGTTGATGGCGTTGCCCGGTTGCGCCAGCACGCGCAGATTGCGATCGGCGTTGCGTGCAGCGCTTGCCGGTTTGGCAGGCGCCGCCGGAGCGCGCCCAGGATTGCGTTGCAACAGCGCTTCGCGTTCGGCGAACGGTGTCGGTTCTGGTGGCGGTGCGGTACGCGCGAACACCGGTCGCGTGAGCACTTCGCGCGCTGGGCGAGTTTGCGTGGTGGCACCGGCGCCGAGCACGCTGCGCTGACTCGGAGCGACCGCAGCAAAGCGCGAGATCTCGCCAGCGCTAGCCGCGTTGCGACCCAGCGTGAGGGTGGCGCCACGGACCGAACGCGCATTCACGAACACCTCGCCCGGGACCGCCGTGATGGCGTTGCTCACCGATCGATTGGCGTAGTTGCTCTGATTGATCTGGGCGTTGCCACTGGCATAGTTGTTGTAGACATTGGTGATCGTGGTGTGGTTGATTACCGTATTGTTGACGTTCACCCGATTGAAGTAGTTGCGGGTGGTCTGGTAGGAGGGCACATAGACGTCGCGCGGGCCCAGCGGAAACCAGCCGATCGGCGATCCACCACCCAGACTGAACGACGCGCTCCAGCCGCGACCACCGACAAAGGCGACCAGCGCCGGTGCGTAGATCGGGCGCACATTGCGTGGCCCCGGGATCCAGCCCCAGCGTCCGGATAGGTGAGTCCAGCGACCATAGTGCGAGGGCGCAAAGCCCCAGGGCGCGGCATCCACCCAGGTCCAGCCCCAAGGTTCCTGCCAGACCCAATGGCCATCTTGATAGGGTGCCCAATCGGCATTGACCTGGCTCGGAAACCAGACGTTGCCATAGCCCTGCACGCCACGCCAATTGCCATATTCATCGAGACTGGCATAGCCCGGCACATCGTCAGCCAGATAGTTCAGCGAAACCGAACGATCGAGGCGGCGGTCGCGCCGCGCGACATAGCGATCAAACGCGTCGCTGCGCGGCAGACCGAACATTTCGTAATCGCGCAGGTCGGTGTCGTAAAAACGCACGGCATCGCCACTTTGCAGCGGGAAATTGCTGCGGTCGCCGTAGGCAACGCCGGCACCGTCCCAAACCACGATGGTGGTGACCGCTTCATCAGGATCGACATCGATGCGATAGCGACCAACCCGATTGATGGTGAAGGCCAGGTTCGGCGTGGCCACTTCGTAGACCTGGGCGCGATTCATGCGACGCACGCGCAGGTTGATCGTGCCTTGGGTCACTTGCACCTGCACGTTCTGGTCATCCAGATTAAGGATCTCGAAACTGGTGTTGGCACCGATCCGCAGGGCGGCGCTGCCAACCTGGATTTCGGCACGGGCATTGCGGTCGGTCCACAGTCGATCACCGCGAATCAACGGTCGATTGCGCACGACCTGGATCCAATCGTCTTCGCCTGCGGGTGAATAGCTGAGATCGCCGCGACTGTCGCTGAGGTAGGCGACGCGACCGGAGGGATCAACGTAGTCAGTATGGGCGGCTGACGCGGTGCCCAGCGCCAGCAGCAAGCTGCCACCGAGGGCGAGTAGATCGGGGATTTTGAACATGGCAACTGGCCTCGTTAGTTCTTGGTACGGATGACCAGGATCAGCACGCCGGCGATGATCGCGCCAGCGCCCGCCCAGATCGGAATGTTGACCGTCTCTTTGTCCTTGATCGAAATCGACATCGGGCCGATGTTGGCGTCGTGGGTCTTCTTGGTGTAGGTAAAACCACCGAAGGCCAGGCCGAGGACGCCGGCGATGATGAGTACCAGTGCCGCCAATTTGGATCCGTTCATGGGGTTGTTTCCTGGGCAATAGCGTGAGGTTTGCAGCCGCGTAGCAACGGTAGCGAGATCAGAGCTGCCCGCGCCTGCCCATCAGCAGCGAGACCACGAACAGCACGATGAAAACAAGAAACAGAATCTTGGCAATGCCGACGGCGGAACCGGCAATGCCGCCGAATCCGAGCACACCAGCAATCAACGCGATGACCAAAAATACAACGGCGTAATGCAACATGACCAGTGCTCCCAGAGTGTTGTTGTAGGCGGCATTGGAGGGTGCCGAGCGGGCGCCATCCAACTGCTGGCCAGACTGCGCTTGGCGCGCTCGTCAGTCGGTACGGCAGCGCACACAGATGGGCTTGTTCAGCGCTGGCTGGTGGCCACTATCGCCAGCAACCCGCAGGCAATGCGCAACGCCTAAGTGCGGAAGCGAACCGACACTACGGCCGAAGCGCCTCACGATGCGCTGGCAATACCCATCCAGGTACCCCGCATTGCGCGGATCGCTGGACCCAACAGGAGTTGTCACCATGAACCACTCGAAGGATTCGTCAAGCAGTTGCTGTACCCCCAAGACCGCGGCGCCGATGCCGCATTCGGATCACGCAGCTTGCGCAAGCAGCAGCCCGACGCACAAGTCAGGCATGGACCACAAGGCCACCGACAAGCAGACCGCAAAGATCCCGTCCCAACCCAGCCACACCAGCCCCATCGCTGCGGCGCCACAAGCGGCCAAAGGCGATGACGGCTTGATGAGCCAAGGCAAGCGCGCATGAGCCTGCCCAGCGTCGATCAGCTCAAGGGCCAGTGGGAGCAACAAGTGGGTGCCGCCAAGATCGTCTGGGGCAAGTTGACCGAAGACGAGCTGCTGAAACTCGAAGGTCACCAAAAAAAATTGACTGGCCTGATTCAGGAGCGTTACGCGATCACCCGCGATGAAGCGCACCGCCAGGTCAAGACGTTTTTTGCCAAGCAGCACTGAAACGCCGGTTCAGAGGACAGAGGACAGAGGACAGAGGACAGAGGACAGAGGGCAGAGGACAGAGGACAGAGGACAGAGGACAGAGGACAGGGGACAGAGGACAGAGGACCGAGGACCGAGGACCGAGGACCGAGGACCGAAGACCGAAGACCGAAGACCGAAGACCGAGGACCGAGGACAGTGCAGAAATTGGTGGATGCGCGGTACTGATTCACCCTACTTCCTGAGTCATGAAAATGGCTTTTTTTCGCCAACCTTTTAACCCGCAATGGAGCACGCTCATGAATCCAGTATTTCGCAAACTCGCACTGACCGCAGTGATCGCGCTTGGCATCGCCGCCACCAGTACTGCGGTGTTGGCCGCGCCGGTGTCGCAGGAAATCATCGAAGCCCGTCAGGAAACCCAAATTTGGACCACCTACGCGCTGAGCCCGTATTTGCGCGCCAGCGACATCCAGGTTGCGGTGCATGGTGACAAAGCCACTTTGACCGGCAAGGTCGATGAAGACGTCAACAAGGACCTGGCCAAACAGATCGCGTTGGGCGTGCGCGGCATCAAGGAAGTCGATAATCAGATCTTGGTCGTCGGCGACTATGTTGCTCCGGCACACCCGGCGGAGCGCAGCTTTGGCGAAGTCGTCGATGACGCCAGCATCAAGGCCGCGGTCAAGGCCAAGTTGCTCTGGAGCAAGCACACCAGGGGATTGGACACCGACGTCGACATCCGTCGCGGCCGGGTTACCTTGTCGGGCACCGCCGATAGCGCCGCGGCCAAGGCGCTGGCAACGCGGCTGACATTGAACACGCGTGGCGTGGTGTCGGTAAACAACCAGTTGCGGGTGGACGCGAACGCGCCAAGCGTAGGCGACAAGACCAAGGCGGCGGCGAAAGAAGTCGGCCATGATTTCGCCGATGGCTGGATCACTGCCAAGATCAAATCCACTTACGTGTTCTCCAGCAATGTCGAAAGTTCAGACATTGCGGTGGACACCAAGGACGGCGTCGTTACCCTCAGCGGCAAGGTCAGCAGCGGCGCCGAGCGCGCGCTGGCGATCGAGTTTGCGGAAAATATTCGTGGCGTGAAAAGTGTCAACGCCACGGCTTTGACCAGCTTGTAATCGGTCAGGCGATCAGCCCGAGCGCCGCGCCATCCACGATCAGGATGGCGCGGCGCTTTGTTGTGCGCAACGTCGGCTTTGGGTAATCGCGGTGCTGGTCAAACCGCCGCACCCGGCGCGATCAGAACAGCGGCTTGCCACCTGCTACGACCAGCGTTCGCCAACGCACCGACGGCCACGCAATGGCACGGAATACTGATTTTGTAGATCGACACGTTGGCGCAGTGCATGCCGTCAACGCGGTGGTCGCCACCGGGGCAGTCCAGCATTTTGCTCTTGCCCGGATGCCGTGCGTTGGTGTTGCCGCATGCCTATTGAACCCGCCAACGCCCATGCCAGGGCGCCCAAGGTAACCACCATAAGGACACTGAAATGACCCATTCCAAAACATTATCAAAGGCCGCAAGGCGACTGACATCACCACTGCGTTTGGCCGTTGCCATCGCCAGCTTGTTGAGTTTGGCCGCTTGCGCATCGATTCCGGAACCACCGACCGCAGAACTGCTGGCGGCAGAACAGGCAATCGCGGCGGCCGAACGCGATCAGGTGGCGGATTACGCCGCACCCGAAATCACCGAGGCCAGAAACAAACTCACCGCCGCCCACAGCGCCGTGCAGCAGGAACAAATGGTGCAGGCCGAGCGCCTGGCAGTTGAGTCGCGCGCCGATGCCGAACTGGCTTCAGCCAAGGCGGAAGCCGGCAGGGCCAAAGTAATCAATGACGAGATGCAAAAAAGCATCGACACCCTGAAACAGGAAATGCAACGCAATTCTGGAGGCAGCCAATGAAAACCCCATTCCCGATGGCCAAAAAACTGATCGCGATCACCATTGCTTCGGTGTTGATGGCGGCGTGCTCGACCACCCCCGAACGCATGCAGGGAGCCGATGATGCGCGTGCCCGGTTGTCGCAATTGCAGGCCGATTCCCAACGCGCTGCGCTGGTGCCGTTGGCGATCGAGGATGCCGAGACCGCCGTCCGCGCCGCCGAAGTGCCGCGCAAGGACAGCGAGCTGGCAAGTCACCTGGTGCTGATGGCGGATCGCAAGGTCGATACCGCCTGGTCACTGGCCAACAGCCGATTGCTGGTGGATCAGCGCAAGCAACTGGCCGAACAGCGCGAAGCCGCACGTCTCGACGCGCGTACTCGTGAAGTGGATCGCGCGCGGCAAGCGGCCAGTGTGGCGCGTTCCGACGCCGACTTTGCCCGCAGCCAAGCGTATTCTGCGCGTAGCGATGCGGATCGTGCCCAGGGCCAAGTGGTCGATGCCCGCATCGATGCGCAAATCGCTCAGAGTGAGTCGGCAACGGCGCGTGCCGATGCCAATGCCGCGCAAGGTCGGGCGATCAATTCGCAGATCGACGCACAAGCGGCCCAGGGCGATGCTGCCAACGCGCGTGCCGATGCCGATCACTCGCGCAGCCAGGCCGATAGCGCCAGAGCGGATACGGCAATTGCCCAGCAGCAAGCCGCTGAACTTCAGCGCCAAATCGTCGAGCTCAATGCCAAGGCGACCAATCGCGGTTTGGTGGTGACGTTGGGCGATGTGCTGTTTGCGACCGGTCGCGCGGAACTCAAAGGCGGTGTCCCCAGCAATCTGAATACGCTGGCCGACTTTCTCAACAAGTATCCGAAACGCACGGTGTTGATTGAAGGTCACACCGACAACGTTGGCAGCGCGAGTTCCAACCTGGACTTGTCGCAACGCCGCGCCGATTCGGTGAAGTCTTATTTGGTGGGTCAGGGTATCGCCGGATCGCGGCTGGCGGCGACCGGCAAGGGCGAGAACGCGCCGGTGGCGGGTAATGATTCGAGCACCGGCCGACAGCAGAACCGTCGCGTGGAGGTGATCATTTCCAACAACGCGCTGGCGAGCCAGTAAGTCGTCGAGGGCGCGCCGTTGGTTGCGCGCCAGTCTGTGCCCGAGAGCCCGCGCAGCGCATTCGTACTGCGGGCTCTCGGGCTTTTGGTTTTGGTTGAAGATGTTGATGATCCCCTCGGC
>PEUI01000157.1:0-3252 GCA_002785585.1 Lysobacterales bacterium CG02_land_8_20_14_3_00_62_12 | reverse complement strand
TGTGTCGATCACGGCTGGTGCGGCGTGCCGGATGCTGATCGGATAGCGGTGGCGCCGGCGTTGCCGGTGGGCTTCGCGCCCGGCTGGGCCAAGGATCAGTGGCTGCCGGTAGCGCTGGCGCCGTGTTTCAGGAAACGGCCAAATCCATCGGTCAGTGCGCAGTCGTGGCCTTGGCAAACCGCAGGAAACCGGAGTTCGTGCAGGATCTACATGATGCCGAAGCGAACACGCGGGCGCATCGGCGTCAGCGTTCGTGGTGATCCCGAATCACAGTGCAGAGGACGCGCAATGCGGTGCACTGGCGCCCGGGCGCAGCGGCCTGGCGTTGAGTTGGCCGGCTGACTCCGGTGTGGCGTTCATCGCTTGCAGCGCGCATTGGGTCGCCTGCAGACTGGCTTTGAGTTGCTGCTTGGCTTGGCGCAGCTCGGCGTCACTGCCCTGATTGGCATACTTGAGCAAGTCAACGATATCCACCATCAGGTTGTGCAGTTCGTTCGGTATGCCATGGTGAATTTTGGCGCCCGGCAAGGACTGTCTGGGCGCAACGGTGGGGTACGGTGGGTTTGCGGTGGCGATGAGGTTGCGGTTCATTTTGATCGGGTTGCGCATGTGGGTCTCCGGTTGGCTGGCGGTGGTCAGCCGCGACCTTGAGCAAGCGCCGCGCCACGACCAATGGCCGCGACAGCATGCCGGTGGCGCGGCGCGCAATCTGTCTGTTACACCACATTCAATGTCGCCAGGCCTTGGTGTGCGGTGGCTTGCCAGCGTTGGGCTTTACCGAAAAATCCGCTGCGGCTGGGCCGTGGCCATGAGCAAAGTGGGCGCAGGCGGCCGCACTCCAAAACTCGCCGCCGGGTGCGCTGGCGAGTCGGGTAGCAGGCGGGCGGTTTCTTTACTGACCACGGCGTAGCATTCGCAGACGCGGGCTTCCAGCGCGGATCGATCCAGTACTGAGATGTGGCCGCGACGGTAACGAATGCAGCCGGCCTGTTGCAGATTGCCGGCCGCTTCGGTAACGCTTTCGCGGCGTACACCGAGCATGCTGGCGACCAGTTCCTGGGTCATCACCAATTCCTGCGCCGGGGCTCGATCAATGGTCATCAACAACCAGCGACAGAGCTGTTGTTCCACGGAATGGTGGCGGTAGCAAGCCGCGGTCTGCGCCATTTGGGTCAGCAGCGCCTGGGTGTATTGCAGCAATAGCGATTGCAGCGCCCCGTTGCGCTCGAACGCCTGTTTCAGCCAACTGCGCTCCAGCCGATAGGCGTGCCCGGCGGTATGCACCACCGCCGAATGGACGCTGGTACCGCCACTCAGAAACGACGCTATGCCGACCATGCCCTCGTTGCCAACACTGGCGAATTCCGCCGATGCGCCCGAGGCCATGACCTGGTGCAGCGAGACAATCGCCGTGGTGGGAAAGTAGCCGTAGTGCGAGGCGATGCCGGGCTCGTACAACATCTCACCGAGCGGCAGTAGCGCCAACTCAAGGTGCGCCGCCAAGACCTCCAGATCGGCGCTTGGCAGCGCCGCGAGCAGATGGTTCTGAGGTGGGTTGTGAACAGCGGTCAAGGTCATCGGCGGCACGCTCATGGAGTGGCTTTCACGGTGATTTCAACGCCTATGCCGCGATAGCCGATAAACCGGCAGGAGCGGTCGAACATCGGCTCGCCACTGACCCGAAACTGTTGCTTGGAGCCAGTCGGGTGGGTACGGGTGAAGACGAAATCCAGAAACGGTTGGCGCGCGGCGATGGTGGCGCGGAGATGTTCGCGCTCGGCTTCGTTCCAACCGCTGGTGGTGGTTGCTGCGGGCGCGCCGTTCAGGCCATCGACGCGGATACCGAGCATGTCCAGCACCGGGCCGGACACTTTGGTGAAGTCGCCATTCTGGTCCTGCTCCCAATACCAATCGGAGGCGAGCTCGGTCAGGCTGCGAAATCGCGCCTCGCTTTCGCGCAGCTCGGCGGTGCGTTGTTGCACCATCTGTTCCAGCAGTCGGTTGAAACTTTCCAGTTTCTTGTACAGCAGACGCACTTCCAGCATGTTGTGGATGCGCGCCTTGACCTCGACCAAGTCGAACGGTTTGCTGATGAAGTCCTTGGCGCCGGCCTGCAAGGCGCGCAGTTTGTGGCCAGGTTGTGCGGTCAGCACGATCACCGGCAGGTAGCTGCCGCGAACATTGGTCTTGAGTCCTTCCATCACTTGAAACCCATCCATGGCCGGCATTTGCAGGTCGAGCAGGATCAGGTCGTAGCAGTTTTTTCGATGCAACGCGCAGACTTCCTGCGGATTCAGGGTGCTGCTGACGTGGCTGTAGCCGGCTTCGGTCAGCAATTGTTCGAGCAGGCTGACATTGGACTCTTGATCGTCCACGATCAGGATGCTGGCGTCGTGCAGCTCGGACTCGGCGATCATTGGGCGGGTTCCTCGGTGTCAGTGCGGCGTGCCGTCTGGTCGGGTAGTTTCAGGGCCGCGTCGAGCGCTGCCATGAACAGGTTGACTTTGATCGGTTTGGTCAGGTAGCTGAAAAAGCCGGCCGCCAGGGCGCGCTCGATATCCCGCGGCACGGCGTTGGCGCTCAAGGCGATGATCGGGATCGCTGCGGTCGCTGGGTCGGCATGCAATAGCTGCATTGCCTCGAGGCCGTTGATGCCGGGCAGGTTGATGTCCATCAGGATCACTTCGGGCAAGTAGGCGCGCGCATATTCGATGCCCAAATTGCCGTCGGCGGCACTCAGCATGCGCAAGTCCGGTCGGCGCGCAATCAGTTGCTCGACCAATTCCATATTGGCCGGGTTGTCTTCGACATAAAGCACGGTGCGCAACGGTGTGCCCGGCACCACCGGCGCTGCTACTCGCGCAAGTTGCTCGGCGTCGTCGATGAGGGCCAGCGGTGCCACGGTCAGACCCAACTCGAACCAGAACACGCTGCCGGTGCCGACCACGCTATCGACCCCGATTCGCCCACCCATCAGCTCGACCAGCCGCTTGGTTACGACCAGGCCGATGCCGGTGCCTTCTTCGCTGCTGCCTTCCTGGCCGAGGCGGTTGAACGGTTGGAATAGGTGCCCGAGTTGTTCGGCCGACAGACCGGCCCCGGTGTCGCGAACACTGATGCGCATGGCGTTCGGCGATACCACGGCATAGTCGATGGTGACTTCGCCGTGCGGCCGGTTGTACTTGATGGCATTGAACAGCAAATTGACCAGAACCTGCTTTACCCGAGTGCGATCGGCACTGACAAAGTAGG
>PEUI01000335.1:10664-10997 GCA_002785585.1 Lysobacterales bacterium CG02_land_8_20_14_3_00_62_12 | reverse complement strand
TGAGCCGACCTACCTACGCGCCTTGAGCCGACCTACCATTGCGCGCCCGGAGCCGGTCTACGGCTCGACCCGGAACCAGTTGCCGCTTCAGGCCACCGGCATCGGACTCACCCTTGGTCTGGTTCAGCGCACCACCAGCACCGGTAATTGGGTATGCGCCAATATCTTTTGGGTTTCGCTGCCCAGCACCAGGGCACTGATGCCGCGGCGACCATGTGAGGCCATCACCAGCAAGTCGCAGGCATGATTCTTGGCGGCGGCAAGGATGCCCAGATACGGCTGAAGGGCGGTTTCACGTAGCGTGTGGATTTCGGCCATGCCCGCCTTGGCGGC
>PEUI01000335.1:193-10606 GCA_002785585.1 Lysobacterales bacterium CG02_land_8_20_14_3_00_62_12 | reverse complement strand
TCGGCGCTGCTCATCACCGGCACAAATGGATAGGGCGTACCCGCCAGGATCTGTGGGGCATAAGGCTCGGCCACCCAGACCACAGAAAGTTCGGCGTTCAGCGCCTTGGCCAACGCCACCGCCTTGGTCAACGCCGATTGCGCCAGTTCACTGCCATCGCTTGCTACCAGAATGTGTTTGAACATGCTGCTCTCCCGTTGGCCCATTGCCGTGTGGACGCCAGACTGGACCGCTGCTGGCGGCTGCCCCTTGATCGAAGTCAAACGCCGTCGTTATGGTGATCTTTGAGCAATCGGTCGCTACCGGTGTCGGTAGTTTCTGCGCGCGTCAGCGCAGCCTCGGTCACCCGGCGCTGGGCGCGCGCATACAAATCATCGATCCGCAGCCGCCGTGGGTCGCGAAACCAGAAACTGCGCCAGGGACCCGACCGCACAAATGGCCGCCACGCCCCCTCGGCTTGCGCCAAGCGTTCGGCGATCATCCACAACACCGCCGGATGTACGCCCAGACCAAGATGGCTGGCGCTCACTTCGATGGTCTCCGACAGCGCACTCGGCGGCAGCATGCTGCTGCGCCAATGCACGATGCCATCGCTTTTGCTGAGAATATTGGTGGTTGGCACCAGCGCCGGCAGCCCCATCAAATCATGCAGTTGTTCGTCGTCGGCTTGCAAACCGCTCACTTGCTCAAAGACCCGCCAGGCATGGGTCGAATGCGGGTGTCCGTCCAGTGGCGACCCCATGGTGATGACGCTGCGCACGCGGTCGGGCATCGCCAGCGCCAGCCCATGCGCCATCGCGCCACCCATCGACCATCCGACCAAACTGACTTTGCGCCCGGATTGTTTGGAAAGATCGCGCACGCGCTTGCTGAGTTTGCCAATCACGCCCTTGACCGGGCCGCGATTCATGCCGAGTTCCCAGGGATGGCTGACAAAGCCGAGGCGATCGAGCAATCCGCGGATCGGCAAGGTGCTGGCGTCGCTGGCCAACAAGCCCGGCAGCACCAACACCGGATGGCCATCACCGTGCGGCGCGCGACCCAACCAGGGCCAGGCCAACAGCAGCGCCGACCACTCGAAAATGGCCCGGCCCTCCAGCGCCAGCAACAAGGCAGACGGCGGCTCGCGCTGCCAATCGCGCGGGCGGCGACGCCATCTGGAATCAGCTTTTACTTTCATCAGCCAGCAACTCCGCATAAGCCTGTACCGCAGTTTCCAACAACGCCGACAGCGCACTCACGTCGGCCATCGCCTGTTGGCAGCTGAGGATACCGAACTCCAGTTGGCCGGCATAACTTTGCAGGGTGATATTCAGCCCCAAGCCATGGGTCACGATCGAAACCGGGTAATTGTGCAGCAAGCGTGCGCCTGCCAGATACAGCGGCAAAGCCGGACCGGGAACATTGGAAATCACCAGATTGGCCAGAATCGGCAGCCGTTCGGCGTTGCCGTCGGCGCCCCACCAGCGGCTGAGACCGGTCGCCCAGAGCGGTGCCGCCACCCCCGGAAAATCGGTGGGAATCAGCTTGCCAAAGGCCCGCACGCGATCCTTGATCTGCGCGGTCGATGCCTGAATCGCCCGCAGCCGGGCCAGGTCATCGCGGATCTGCGTCGCCAGCGAACACTGCACCATCGACACCTGATTGCTGGCGCCGGAATCCCCATGGGCCCGCAGCGAAATCGGCATCGCCGCAATCAACGGCTTGCTCGGCAGAGCCTTCTTGGACTTCAGCCAGGCGCGCAAGGCATGCGCGCACAGCGCCATCACCAGATCGTTGAGGCTGACGCCGAAACCGCTGGCCAGTCGCTTGATTTCCGCCAGTGGCAACGACAGCGTGGCAAAACTGCGGCTGTCGTCGATCGACCGATTGAACACCGACTTCGGTGCAAACAACAGATTTCGCCGCAGATCGCCGATCACCCTGGTGCCACTGGCCCGCGCCAGCCGCAGTGCCGGTGGCAGCGCCTTCAACAGTTGCACGATTTGACTGAAGCTGGCCCGCGCCGCCGTCTGCGCCAGCGCCACCGCTCCCGGCGTCGGCAACGCCGCCACCGGTGGGCTGGGTGCCGCCCGCCGCAGATTGGGGAAAATCGCTTCGCCATCCAGCAACAATTTGGCCAGCGCCACGCCACCCTGACCGTCCAGCAAGGCGTGATGAATGCGCGTGTAGAACGCCAGCGCACCCGAGTGATGGCCATGGATCACCACAAACTGCCACAGCGGCCGATCACGCGGCAGCGCGGTTGCCTGCAAGCGCGCCACCAGCGCCTGCAATTGGCGGTCGCTGCCAGGCGCCCGCAAGCGTCGCTCGATGATGTGTTGGTGCAGGTTGACCTGGGTCACCTCCATCCACAGCGGATGCCCGAGTCCCAACGGCGCCGCTTTCAGCACCCGGCGCAAGGTCGGGATTTGCGGCAACCGCGCCGAGACCAGCGCGCACAGCGAGCGATAAAAATCGTAGCCACGTCGCTTTGGCAACGCGAGCAACATCAGCGAACCGACGTGCATCGGCGTACCGGCGGCTTCCAGATACAAGAAGCTCGCGTCCAAACCACTCAGCGATTGCAATCGCTCTCCCACCTCGACTCCTTAAGCCTCGCTGGCGATGACCCGGTCCAGCATAGCGGAACCGCGGCGCACCGGTCAGCGCTACGCTGCGCTTAAGCCCAACCTATGCCAACGAATCAGCGCGCATCGGTGCGCAAAGCGCGCATAGGTTGGCGGTGAGCGCAGCGAACCCCAACAAACCCCACCCCAACGCGAACCCCTCAAACCGCGCCCGCCTCTGGCTTGGTTGGGCGCTGCTGTCGGCTGGCCACTGTGGGAGCGGGCTATGCGGCAGCGTCGATCAGCGTCGCGATTTGTGCAAACTGCCAAGCATTCGCGACGCTTGTCGGTGCACCCACAACTGATAGGCACGAACCGGATTAGTCGCGACTGAGCCCGACGCTCCCACCACACCGGTCGGCAAAATAGGTATCTACACGGAGTGCCGTCCCATCCAGATGCGCCATACTTGCCGCCAGAACGCACCATCGGCATGGCAACACCGAGGATTCCATGGGCACTGCGCAATCACCGCTGCGGATTTTGCTGGTCGACGACGATGCCGATGACCGCCTGCTGGTCGCCGACCTGTTTGAGACCATGGACGACGCCGCCTGCTACCAGGTCGATAGCGTCGCCAGCTATGAAGCAGGCTTGGCCAAGCTCAACGCCAATCACTACGACGCCGCGCTGATCGATTTTCAGCTCGGCGCGCATACCGGCGTCGATTTGCTCAAAGCCAGCGCCGATCTGCCCCGTCGCCCGCCGATGATTATGCTGACCGGGCACAGCAGTGCCGAGGTCGATGCGCTTTGTCTGCACGCCGGTGCCAGCGATTTTCTGGTCAAGGCCGGGCTCTATGCCAAGACCCTGCAACGCAGTCTGCGTTATGCGGTAGAGCGGCACCGGCTTGGCCTTGCCCTGACGGATCGGGAACGCGATTATCGCGTGCTGTTTGAGCACAACCCGATGCCGATGCTGATTAACGACCCGACCAGCCTGCGCATCACGGCGGCCAATCAGGCGGCGATCCAGCAATATGGCTACCGCCGCGAAGAGTTACTGACCTTGACCTCGTCGGACCTGCGATCGCCGGAGCAAATCGAACGATTTTTGGCGTTCCTGCATGACCACCCCACCATCGAAGGCGTGTTCAACGCAGGCATCTGGCAGCATCGGCGCAAAGACGGCAGCCGACTTTTCGTCGATGTCACCCTCACCGACCTGGAAATCGATGGCTGCACCGTGCGCTTGGCCCTGCTGCCGGATATTTCCGCCCGCATCGCCGCCGAAACCGCGCTCAAGACCAGCGAAGCCACCCTGCGTCAGGTGCTCGATGACCTGGGCGATGGCCTGATGGTGGTATCCGACGATTGCCGAATGCTGTTTGCCAATCCGGTCGCCAGCAGCTTGCTCGGCCTGGCCAAAGACGAAGGCGTGGGGGCGCCGTTGCCGGCCAGCTTCAGCAACGCCATCGGCGAGCGCATCGAACTTGCCGACCCGGCCGGCGTCGCCCACCTGATTGACCTGCGCAGCAGCAGCACCGATTGGCAAGGCCAAGCCGCGCATATCCTCACCCTGCACGATGTCACCCGGCAAACCGCCGATGCCAGGCAACTCGCCATGCTCAAACGCGCCGTAGAAGCCACCGATGATGGCGTGCTGATCGTCGATGCGCTGGCACCCGGTTTGCCGATCGTCTACGTCAATCCCGCGTTCGAAGCACTCACCGGCTATTCCGCCAGCGATGCATTGGGGCACAACTGCGATTTCTTGCAAGAGGAAGATCGCGATCAACCAGGCATCGCGACCATTCAACAGGCCATTGCCGCGCAGCAGAGCTGCGTCGTTACCCTGCGCAACTATCGCCGCGATGGCAGTTTGTTCTGGAACCGGCTAAGCATTTCACCGGTGCTGGATGACAACGGCAAGGTCACGCATTTTGTCGGCACGCAGACCGACATGACCGAACAAGTCGCGCTGCAAGCCGAGCGCGAGCGACTCATCAGCCACGACCCGATCAGCGGTTTGCAACGCCACGCCAGCGCCAGTGCGCTGCTGACCGAACTACTGGGCGATGCCCGCGACCACGGCCAGCGACTGGTGCTGTTGTTCGTCAATCTGGACCGTTTCAGCTCGATCAATGACACCCTTGGCTTTGCCATCGGCGACGCCGCGCTGAAGTGCATGGCCGAACGCTTGCAGGCTGCGGTCGGCAGCACCGGCACCGTGCTGCACCACGCTGGCGATGAGTTTGTGTTGGCCGTCAGCCGGGTCGATCCGGCCGCTGCCTTGCAGCAGCTCGCCAATGCACTGTGTATCGCCATCGCCGAGCCACTGGTGGTCGACGCCAACACCACCTTGTATTTGACGGCTTCGGTGGGACTTGCGGCCTACCCGGATAGTGGCGATAGCGTGTTGGCGCTGGCCCAGCAAGCCGAATTGGCTTCGCGGCAGGCCAAGCAAAGCGGTCGTAACACGGCGGCGGTGTTCAGCCACGAGATGCTGGCGTCGATGGAAAATCGCCAGTTGCTCGGCGGTCAACTGCGCGATGCCCTGCGCCGCAACGAGTTTGTGCTGCACTATCAGCCCCAGGTCAACGCCCAAAACGGCGCGCTGGTCGGCCTGGAAGCGTTGATCCGCTGGAGCAGTCCGCAGTTCGGCCTGCTGCTGCCCACGCGTTTTATCCCGATTGCCGAAGACAGCGGTCTGATCCTGCAAATCGGCGCTTGGGTGTTGCGCGAGGCCTGCCAGCAAATCCGGCAATGGCACGATGCCGGTTTCAGCAATTTCGTCGTCGGCGTCAATGTCTCGGCGGTGCAGATGCAGCGCGCGGATTTTGTCGACACCGTGCAAAACGCGATCATCGAAGCCGGCATCGATCCGGCCATGCTGGAACTGGAACTCACCGAAAGCACCTTCATGGACAATGCCGATCGTGCCGTGCAGCAGATGCAAGCGCTCAAACGGCTGGGCATGCATCTCAGTCTGGACGATTTCGGCACCGGTTATTCCAGTCTCAGCTATTTGCAGCATTTTCCGCTCGACAAACTCAAGATCGACCAAACCTTTATCGCCGACATCACCAGCGATGGCACCGATGCCGTGCTGGTGCGCACGATGATCGCCATCGGCCACCACTTGGGGCTGCGCGTGGTCGCCGAAGGCGTCGAAACCGAGGCCCAGTGCAGCTATCTGCGGCGCCACCATTGCGATGAGTTTCAGGGCCATTACTTTTCGCCAGCGGTCGCCGCCGAGCAGGTACCGGAACTGCTGCAAGGCCACGGTTTCGCAGACCACAACAGCGAACAAGCGGACCATGGCCGCTGCCTGTTGATTGTCGATGACGAGGAAAACGTCCGCCGCTCCCTGCTGCGGCTGCTGCGTCGCGACGGTTATCACCTGCTGGAAGCGAGCAGCGCCGCCGAGGGTTTTGAGTTGCTGGCCAAAAACGACGTGCAGGTGATCTTGTCCGATCAACGCATGCCGGTCATGAGCGGCACCGAGTTCTTGAGCCGGGTCAAAGAGATTTATCCGGAGACCGTGCGCATGGTGCTCAGCGGTTTTACCGAACTCTCCAGCGTTACCGAGGCGATCAATCGCGGCGCGCTCTACAAGTTTCTGACCAAACCCTGGGACGATGCCGACCTGCGCGCCCAGGTCGCCGACGCGTTCCGGCGCTACGAACTGACCAGCGGCCAGCGCGCCGACGCCGACACGCCGGTGATCGGCCGCAGCATCCAGAGCGGTTGAGGCGATGGAGATGCTGCGCCGGTTTCGTCATTGGTGCGCCTGCCTGGGCCGCGACGCTGTTGCGGAAAATCACTACCAGACCATCGTCCAATGCATGACCGATCTGGTTTTGGTGATTGATCGTGAGGGCGCCTACCTGGAGGTCGCCGAGACCCGCGTCAGCAACTTGAGCCAAATCAGCGCGGCGGTGCTCGGCAAACACCTCAGTGATATTTTTCCGGCCGAGCAAGCTCGCCACTTTCAGCAAATCATCACACAAGTGCTGGCCAGCGGTACGCCAGCCGAAGTGGAATATGCCTATGGCAAGGGCAGCTATCAGCGCTGGTATTCGGCCTGGGTAACCACGCTACCGGAGCGCCACGACGCGATTTTGTGTGTCGCTCGCGATATCACCAAACACAAACAGGACCAAGACCAGCACTTTCTGCGCAGCGCCGCCTTGCAGGCCTGCGCCAATGGTGTGCTGATTACCGATGCCGTGGGCGCCGTCGAATGGGTCAATCCCGCGTTCACCGCGCTGACCGGCTATACCAGCACCGAGGCCATCGGCAAGCATCCGCGCGACCTGGTCAACTCCGGCAAGCAATCCGCGGCCTTTTATCAGCAACTTTGGCAAACCATCCTCGGTGGCGAAGTCTGGTCTGGCGAGCTGATCAATCGGCGCAAAGACGGCAGCCTGTACACCGAAGCTCAGACGGTCACACCGGTCCGCGATGCCGAGGGCGTGATCCGCCATTTTGTTGCCGTAAAGCAAGACATCAGTGCGCGCAAGCAGTTTGAGGAAAAAATGCAGTTGCAAGCATCGGCACTCGACGCTGCTGCCAATTCGATTGTCATCACCGACCATAGCGGCGCCATCCAATGGGTAAATGCCGCGTTCACCACCATCACCGGCTACTCGCAAGCCGAGGCGCTGGGCAAAAATCCACGCGAGCTGGTCAAGTCGGGGCGGCAGTCCACCGCGTTGTACCAGCAAATGTGGGCCACGCTGCTGGCCGGTCAATCGTGGCGTGGTGAGCTGGTCAATCGGCGCAAGGATCACAGCCACTACACCGAAGAAAAATACATCACCCCGGTGTTGGACGCAGCGGGCCGCATCGGGCATTTCATTTCCATCGGCCAGGACATCAGCGCGCGCAAACAACTGCAGATCAGCAGCGAAAACGACCGTATCGTGCTGGAGTTGATCGCCCGCAATGCGCCGCTACCGGATCTTCTGAGCCAGTTGTTGCAGGGCTACGAGCAGTTGCTCCCCGGCATGATCGGCTCGGTGTTGTTGCTCGATCCCGACCAGCGCCACCTGCGCCACGGCGCCGCGCCGCACTTGCCAGCCGACTATTGCGCGGCCATCGATGGCGCCGAGATCGGTCCGCAGGCAGGCTCCTGCGGTACCGCCGCCTATACCAACCAAACCGTGATCGTTGCCGATATCGCCAGCGATCCGCTCTGGGCGGATTACCGCGAACTGGCGCTAGGTCACGGCCTGCAGGCCTGCTGGTCGATGCCGATCCGCGCCAGTAGCGGGCTGGTATTGGGCACTTTTGCCTTTTATTTCCGCTCACCGCGCAGCGCCAGCGCGGCCGAACTCCAGGAGATCGCCCACGGTGCCGATCTGGCCAGTCTCGCCCTGGAACGCCAGCAGTCTACTGAGCAACTGGCGATCAGTGAACAACGTTTTGCCCGCGCCGTGGTCGCCGCCAACACCGGTATCTGGGACTGGGATCTGGAATCCGGTCAGGTCTACCTGTCGCCGTTGTGGAAACGCTTGCTGGGCTATGCCGACACCGAACTCGGCAACCAGTTCGCGGAATGGGCCACGCGGCTGCACCCGCAGGACGAGCAGGCGTTCTACGCCGCACTCAATGCCGAGTCCGCCACCGGTGCCATTGAACTGGAACATCGCCTACGCCACAAAGATGGCAGTTGGCATTGGTTCCGCATGCGCGCCACGACGCTGCGCGATGCCAGCGGCCAACTGCAGCGCATCACCGGCGCCCACGAGGACATCACCGAAGCGCGCCAAATCGCCGAAGTGCAGCACTTCCTGTCACAGGTCAGCGCGACCGAAGGCGGCGAGGATTTCCTGCAATCACTGACCCGCTTTCTGGCCAGCACATTGGACCTGGATTATGTGGTTATCGCCCGAATGTTGACCGATGGCCAAAGTGCCAGCTCCGAAACCTTTTTCCACGCTGGCAACTTTTTGGACAACATCCGCTACAGCCTGGTCGGCACCCCTTGCAGCGATCTTGCCGCAACCGACTTTTGCTACTTTCCCAGTGGCATCTGCGCGCTTTATCCCGAAGCCCAAAACCTGGCATCTTTCAAGGCCGAAAGCTTTATCGGCATCACCCTGCGCGATACGCGTCATCGAGTCATTGGCCTGGTCACCGGTTTTGGACCGCGGCCGCTGGCCGAGCCGCAGCGCGTCGAGCGCACCTTGCGTCTGGTGGCGTTGCGCGCCGCAGAGGAACTGGAACGGCGCCTGGCCGATGAAGCGTTGAACCGCTCGGAAACCCGGTTTCGCACGTTGTTCGATCACGGCGGCGACATGGTATTTATCCTCGACACCAACGGTCTTCTGGATTGCAATCAAGCGACCCTCGATGGCTTTGGCGGTCTGACCAAACCGCAGTTGCTCGGACTGCACCCATCGGCGCTATCTCCAGCCAAGCAAGCCGATGGCAGCGATTCTCAGGCGGCCGCCGATGCCCATATCGCCGCCGCGCTCGCCACCGGCGGTCAGCGTTTTGAATGGATCCATCAGCGCCTGGATAACGGCGAGGAGTTTCCGGTCGAAGTGGTGTTGACCGCGATGACGCTGGATGGCCAGCCAATTTTGCAAGCCGTGGTGCGCGACATCAGCGAGCGCCGCCGGGTCGAGTTGCAGCTTCAGCAAACCCTCACCGATCTGGATGCACGCAACCGCGAATTGCAGGATTTTGCTTTCGTTGCCTCGCATGATCTGCAAGAGCCGCTGCGCAAGATTCGCACCTTCGCTGATCGTTTGCTGACGCTCCCCGATCAACCTTTCAGCGACAAGGCCAAGGACTACCTGGAACGCAGTAGCCACGCCGCCGCACGCATGCAGAACCTGATCGACGATCTGCTCGCCTATTCGCGGGTCGGCAGCGCGCAGCTACTGGCGGAGCCAGTGGACTTGGGCAGCGTGCTCCAGGGCGTGATCGACGACCTGTCCGCCAGCATCGAAGCCAGTGCCGCGCAAATCACCGTCGGCCCGTTGCCAACCATCGACGGCGATGCCAGCCAGTTGCGACAACTGCTGCAAAACTTGCTCAGCAACGCGCTCAAGTTCCATGCGCCCGGGCAGCGCCCGGAGATTCAGATCAGCGCGAGCAAAGTTCGCCATCGTGGTGATGTCACCCGCTGGCAGTTGCGCATCCAGGACGATGGCATTGGCTTTGCTGCCGAATACGCAGAATCCATTTTCGCGCCGTTCAAGCGCCTGCACAGCCGCGAACAATTTCCCGGCACCGGCATTGGCCTGGCGATCGTGCGCCGCATCGTTGACCGTCACCATGGGGAAATCCGCGCCAGCAGCGAGCCCGGCCACGGCGCCACCTTCACGCTGATCCTGCCAGAGCGGCAAGTAGCCCCCCCCCCCCGCAGCGCGCAACTAACAGACGCAGCAGCGCCCTCTCAGTAATCCTGGACACGCCTCTCAACGCGATCAGCGGCGCTACCCATCCCGCAAAAAATTAGCGTGATTTTGGCGAGTTTCGGTGTCGCAACCCGTTGCCGTTCTGCTATGTTTTTACCGTGCCAACACCACTCTCCAGCATTGCCATTACCGACGACGACCCCGATGATCGCGAGCTGCTACGCGAAGCCTGGTGCGAGTGTGGCATTGCCCACCCCTTGACCTATTTCTTGAACGGCGCCGAGTTGCTCGATGGCTTGCGTGCGCAAGCCGGTGGCGCCGACGCTGCTGAGTCGCTGCCCGCGCTGGTGCTGCTGGATCTGAATATGCCGGTGATGGATGGCTTTCAGGCGCTGATCGAGATTCGCCGCGATCCCCGATTGCAGCACTTGCCGGTGGTCATTCTCAGCACCTCTCACGCCGAACGCGACCGCATCCGCAGCTTGCAAT
>PEUI01000335.1:0-153 GCA_002785585.1 Lysobacterales bacterium CG02_land_8_20_14_3_00_62_12 | reverse complement strand
TAGCCTGCTCGAACTGCTCCGCCACCTGCGCGACACCTGGCTACCGACCGCCCCACCCCGCCGCACATAGGTTGGCGGTGAACGAGATGGTGGTGATTCTTAGGCGTCGCGCAGAAATAACTTGCGCAGATTGCGCCGGACTTTCGTTCGCCT
>PEUI01000395.1 GCA_002785585.1 Lysobacterales bacterium CG02_land_8_20_14_3_00_62_12 | reverse complement strand
TTGATTGCTGATCGGTGGGCTGCTCATCGGCCTGGGCTCAATGCCGGTCCCGCCAGTATTGGATCGTCGCCACCACATTTTCGACCAGTCCTGCCCACAGCAGCGAAAAAATCAGCAGGTGCGCGACCATCGGCGGTTTGGCCCAAGTCAATTGCTCGATCGGTGACAAGCCCAGCGTGACCGCAAAGCCAATGATGATGAAGGTCAAGGCATCGCTGCGCCAACGGCTTGCCACGCGACTGATTTCGCGGTCGCGTTCGTCTTCCTGCACTTGGCCCTGCCAGTGGTGGCGCAGTAGTTGAGCGATCACCATCCAGGCGAGGATCAGCAGCACCACGTTGCGCCCGACGGCGCTAGCATGCGGATTTTGCAACAGCGATGCTCCAGCGAACACCGGTGACTTCAGCAACAGGTAGCCGCTCAGCATCAACATGAATAGGCTGCCGATCCAAGCCTGCCACTCGCCGGGTGAACCTGCCACTCGCCGGGTGAAATGGCCTTGCCCAACTCACCTCGTGGCAAGCGGCTGAGCCGAAACAACACAACCCAGGCGACGCCGACCAGCAAGGCCGACCCGACTCGGGCGCTATCGACACCCAATACCTGGTCGGGTGCGGCAAACCACAGCCACAAAGCCAACAGGGTCAGTGCGGCGAGAACGGATGCGGCCAAAGTACGTGAGTTCATGATGTCTCCTTTGTCAGACGAAATGTACTGTGCACATTACATTCCATTCGAGCAATGTCAAGTACACATTACATTTGGGCTGAGGATTCATTTCTATGGTGGCGGCAGCGGTCGGGCGCCGAGTGAATAGGTTGGGCTGAGCGCAGCGATGCCCAACTGCTTGCCAGCGGCACGCGGCAACTACCGCAGATGGCCGTAGGGCATTCAGCCGACGTTGACCGGCAACAGGGTCATCGTGTCGTTTCCAAAGATGTCGATTACCTTGATCGCCACGGTGTAACGGCCCGGGCGGTCATAGGTGTGTTCGGCGGTCTTGAGTTCGAGATCGCGATCCTTGCGGGTGCGGAAACTCTGCCATTCGTTTTCGAAGATATAGCCACCGGTCCAGCGTTCCTCGAACTCCATGGGTAGGTCGCCCTGCGGGCCTTCAAATCCTGGAAGAACGCCGCCAATGCCGGTGCCGACCGGCACCTTGATGATTTCCTTGCGGCTCATGTAATCGAAGTCCACCGCCCAGTAGTCCACCCAATCGGTCCAGAGTCTTGTCAGTACGGTGCGCTGGACCACGCCATCCTTGCTCTTGCTGACCTTGACCAGCTGGCCCTGGTCGCAAATCACGTCGCCCTTGCCTTCCCTGATGGCAGCGATGGCGGCCTCGGCGGCGCCCTAATTGTAGTAGACGGAGAAATCGGTCAGCTCGATCTGCACGGTCAGCTTGTCGCGCGCCGATTTGCCCTTGGCATAGCGCGGCGTGGCCTCGACGAAGCTGATGTCGTGGAATACCACCTGGCCTTTGTCCACCGCGCGCTTGTCGAAGACTTCGGCCGGGATGTACTTGGGCGTCAGATCGATGCCCTTGCTCCTGGCCTCTTCCAGCACCGCCGGAAACAGACCCATCTCGAACTCGAAGGCGAGTATGTCGGTGCGGGTAGCGCCGCGCTTGCGGCACTCGGTGATGACTTCTTCGACGAACAACCGCCCCACCGGCAGGTTGATCGGACCGATCACCACCAGTCGTGCGCCGTTCTTGCCGTGGAAGAAGGCGTCGTTGGCCAGCGGCTCGGCCTTGTAGGCGCGCAGAATCAGTTCGCGGAATTCGGATTCCTTGCGCGCCAGCGCCTGCTCGCGCTGCGTGGCATTGAGCCGCCCGCCTACATTGAGATAGGCCTGGCGCTCGTAACGGCCCAGATTCAACACCTCGAAAGCGCGGAAGGGTTTGTCCGCCGCTTTCAATTCGCGCTGCACGCCGATCAGGCGCTTGCGGGTGGTGTGGATGCCGAACTTGCCGAGATCGGTGGCGATCCATTTGCGGTTCAACTTTTCGGCGACTGCCGCCGTGGTGCCGGAGCCGCAGAAGAAATCGGCGACGAGATCGCCTTCGTTGCTGCTGGCTTTGATGATGCGTTCGAGCAGGGCTTCGGGTTTTTGGGTGGGGTAGCCAACTCGCTCCTCAGCCATGGGATTCGTCAGGTTGATGTCCGTCCAAATATCCTCAACCTGCTTGCCCTTTGTCTCATCGCGATACCACTTGTAACGCCAACCCGCGCCCTCGCGGACCGGTGCTATCAGCTTGCCTTCGCTTTTTAGACGATCAAACGTCTCTTGCGAATACGTTTTCAGCGATACGCTTTGCCAAGGACCGTCTGGGTCATTGTCCGGATTTTTGAAGCGCTCCAGATACTCCGCTGAGTGCGGCGCAAACTGTTGCTCAAACACATAGCGCTCACTGCGCGAGAAGTAAAAGATGCTGTCGTGATTCGTCGGATACTTGGAAGCACGGGCTTTACTGCTGCCAGCGAACGGCGTTCTCTTCCAGACGATGTGGTTCAG
>PEUI01000259.1:7302-10994 GCA_002785585.1 Lysobacterales bacterium CG02_land_8_20_14_3_00_62_12 | reverse complement strand
TAACGGCGACGGCGATAACTGAGCAAGTGCTGGTGCATCGGTCAGCGCCTGGCGATCAGTTCGGAGAATTGTTCCGGACCGATGCGCACCGCCGCCCCGGTGGGACAAGCGCGCACGCAGGCCGGGCCGCCTGGCAGATCCATGCAGGCATCGCATTTGACCGCTTTCTTGCCCTTGGCCTTGGCCGCTTGGTCGGGCACACCATGTGGATCTTCGCCCGGACCGGCACCCAAACCCAGCAACAGCCAGGACAGCAATCCGGGCTTGGCGGGCGCGTCGTAGGCCATGCGAATCGCCGAGTACGGGCAGTTGCTCTGGCAATTGCCGCAGCCGATGCAGGAGTGATCGATAAAAACTTCGCCCGAGGGCGCGCGATGGATCGCATCGACCGGGCAATCTTTCATGCAATGCGGCTGCTCGCAATGGCGGCAGGAAATCGGCACATGCACCGACGCATAGCTGGCACCGGCTTTGCGGTCCAGGCGCGAGCGGCCGCCGTGGGTCTCGGCGCAAGCCCGTTCGCAGTTGTCGCAACCGACGCACAAACTCTCGTCGATGATGATCGCGTTGGTCGCCTCACCCAAACCTTGGTGCATCAGGAACGACACCAGGTGGCCGCCTTCCGGCTGTGACGCCAATTGCGAAATTTGCTCCAGTTGCACGGTGGTGTTTTGTTGCAGCACAGCGATTCGCTGCGGATCTTTTTTCAGCAGCGCCAGAAACTCCGGGCCCTTCAGCGCAATCGTCTCCACCGGCACCGCAGCGCGCGTCGTTTCGCGGCGCAGTGGATCGCCCATCAACGCCAACTGGCCAAAAATCTGGCCGCTGTGCACGTGCCCGACCGCGACCTCCACCTTGGCGGTCTGGCGAAACAAGGCGACGGTGCCGCTGCGGATCAGGTGCAGACAATCGCCGGTCTCGCCCTCGTGATAAATCTGCTCGCCGGTGGCATAGCTGCGGGTAGTGACGCGCTGGGCGATCTCGCGCAGCGCCGCCATCGGCAGACCCGGCGCAAAATGCTGCTGCAAGGCCCGCACAATAAACACCCAATCGATGCCGGCGCGCACTTCATCGTTGGAGTTGAGCAATTTGAGCATGCTGCGGCGCGGCGTTTCGATCAGAATGGTCTCCGCTCCGATCTGCGCGCTGCCGCGCCGAGGACGACCGGAGATCAGGCTCATCTCGCCGAAAAATTGCCCCGGCCCAAGCACGAAGCGCTTGCTGCCATCTTCCGAAATGATCGTCACCTCACCTTCGACGATGGTGAAAAAAGTATTGCTGTATTCGCCACTCCGAAACAGAAAATCCTCCTGGCGCAACACGCTGGTGGCTTTCGGCGCTGGCGGCGGTGCCGCATCGGCGTCGGTCAACGCCTCGCCAGCGGCTTTCAGTTGCGCCAGTTGTGCGCGCTGCCGCGTGCGCTGCGCTTCGGCACGGCGTTTGACCGCTTGCTCGGACTTGGCCTGGGCCGAGGCTTGCGCTTCAGCATCCGGCGTACTCATCAACACCCGGCTCTCGATCACCAATTCGCGGAACGCCAGCGTATTCATCCGCCGAAACATCGGAATGCGTTGCTGATACAGCGCGAGGATATCGTCCACCCCGGCCGCATACGGCAGCGCCGCGAACTGCAACGCGAGCAAAGCATGATCCACCGGCTCGACGGCCACGCCGTGGATGTAATCGACCACGTCCTGGCCCTGATTCATCGCCTGCTTGATCAGCGGATAACCGGCCAGCGAGCCGACGATGTACAGGCCCGGCACATTCGATTCGTAGCGCGGACTCAGTTGCGGCAAGGCATCCGGCCGCGCACTCGGAAACACCACGCCGCAACTTTCGACGAAGCGTCGCGGTGGCACCCCACCCAAACGCGCGATCAAGCGATGGCAGCGGATCGGTTTCACTGCCTCCGGCGTACTCAGGTGGACGCAGCCCATGCCATCGGCGCCCGCTGGCTTGATCGATTTGACGCTGCTGGCGTAGTAACACTGCAAATCCACCGATTTGCTGTTGATCGCCGCCAAAATCGCGTTGAGGTTGCCGGCCTTGGCGCGGGAAAACTCATCACGCCGATTGACGATGATCACCGCGTTCTGACGCGCCAGCGCAATCGCATTTTCAATTGCCGAATCACCGGCGCCGACCACCATGATGACTTCGTTGCGGTAAGCCGCCGGGTCGTCGAGCTGGTATTGCACCAAGCCGCAGTCTTCTCCCGGCACGCCCATTTTCTGCGGGTTGCCTTCCAGGCCGATGGCCAGCACCACCTGGCGCGCGTGCAGCTCGGCGCCGTCTTTCAGACGCAGCACGAAATCGCCGCGTTGCCCGGAAACCGCCACCACTTCGGCCTGGTAGCGAAGATGAATGTGCTTGGCTTCGATATCCCGACGCCAGTGATCCAGAATGGCTTCTCGCAGACCGGCACGAAAGCGCAACGGACTGCGCAAATCCAGAAAGCCGGGTTCGTCCATCACGAACTTGCCTTTCTGGTAGCGATGGATGGTCTTGGCAAACTCGCTATGCGCCTCCAGCAGGAGGTGGCTGGGCGCGGATCCACCGCCGGCACGCTGATCGATCTCGGCGGCGCGCGCCGCAGCGCTCAGTCCGGCCGGCCCGGAACCAATGATCGCAATCTCGTAGATTTCAGCCGCTGCGACCATGGCAATCTCGTCTCCACTTGCCGCGTACTCCCCCAAGTACCGCGAGGCAATCGAGGCTAAACCCGGTCAGCGAAACTGTCAACCGTTCGCAATTGCATTTCCTCTGCGCGCCTCGATTGAATGCAGGAGGGTCGCTTGCGTCGCGATGGTCGAAGTTGCCGAGCAGTCGCGACGCTTGTCGACGCTCCCACAATTTCCCTCAACCCGTCTCCCGTCTCCCGTCTCCCGGCTCCCGGCTCCCGGCTCCCGGCTCCCGCTTCTCGATTGTCGTCACTCAGCCTCGCCGAGGAACTGGCCGAGCTTGTAGGCATCGAACGGCCAATCCAGCTCGGCGCCGGTATCGCCACGGCGCAACACCGGAATCCGCCAGCCATAGCGTTGTTCGGCGCTGGCATCGTCTTCCAAAAAGCACACCTGGTCGGGCACTCGGCCACGCGCGGCGAGCAGGCTTGCGGCCAGATCGCAGAGGGCGCAACGGTCGCGGCGGTAGAGGGTCAGTGGCATGTCGGCATTCGGCGCATTCGCTTGGTTACAATGGCGCCGCATCGGGAGCGGGCAAGATGGCGGTTAGCGTATTCGATTTGTTCAAGATTGGCATCGGTCCGTCGAGTTCGCACACCGTCGGCCCGATGCGCGCGGCGGCGCGTTTCGCCAACCGCTGGCTGGATCAGCGTGGGCTGTTGTCACGCGTGGCGCGGGTCCGTTGCGAACTGTTCGGTTCACTCGCCCACACCGGCCGCGGCCACGGCAGCGACAAGGCGATCATCCTCGGCCTGGAGGGCGAACAACCCGACACGGTCGCGGTCGATGCGATCGGCGCCAGGCTCAAAATCATTCGCGCCGACAAAGCGCTGACGCTGCTCGGCCGCCAGCGCATCCAATTCGACGAAAAATATGACCTCGCTTTCAACAAGCGCCAACGCCTGCCCTACCACTCCAACGGGATGCGCTTCAGCGCTTACGATAGCGCCGGGGTGGAACTTGCCACGCGCGACTATTACTCGGTTGGCGGCGGCTTTGTGGTCAACC
>PEUI01000259.1:0-7249 GCA_002785585.1 Lysobacterales bacterium CG02_land_8_20_14_3_00_62_12 | reverse complement strand
CCGTTTGCGAGTGGCGACGCGCTGATCCTGGCCTGCACCGAAACCCACTTGACGATCGCCCAGATCATGCTGGAGAACGAGCGCAGTTGGCGCAGCGATGACGCCATCCACGACGGTCTGCGCAAAATCTGGACCGCCATGCAGGACTGCGTGCAGCGCGGCATGCAGGCATCCGGCGTGCTGCCCGGCGGGTTGAAGGTCGGTCGCCGGGCGCCGCATATGGTGCAGGAGCTGAAGTCCCGGCCGGAGGCGGCGCTGAAGGATCCCCTGACCATTCTCGACTGGGTCAATTTGTACGCACTCGCGGTCAACGAAGAAAACGCCGCTGGCGGTCGCGTCGTTACCGCGCCGACCAATGGCGCCGCTGGCATCGTCCCGGCGGTGCTGCATTACTACGACCGCTTTGTCCCAAGCGCCACCGAACAAGGCGTGTTCGATTTTTTGCTGACCGCCGCCGCCATCGGCATTTTGTACAAGGAAAACGCGTCGATCTCTGGCGCCGAGGTCGGTTGCCAGGGCGAGGTCGGCGTCGCCTGCTCGATGGCCGCAGGCGGACTCACCGCCGCCCTCGGTGGCAGCGTGCTGCAAATCGAAAATGCCGCGGAGATCGGCATGGAACACAACCTCGGCCTGACCTGCGATCCGATCGGCGGGCTGGTGCAAATCCCCTGCATCGAGCGCAACGCCATGGGCGCGGTCAAGGCGATCAATGCTTCGCGGATGGCGCTGCGCGGCGATGGCAAACATCGGGTCTCGCTCGACAAAGTCATCCGCACCATGCGCGACACCGGCCGCGACATGCAAGACAAATACAAAGAGACCTCGCGCGGCGGTCTGGCGGTGAACGTCATCGAATGTTGAACGCCGATCACACTCCAGCGCAACGGTGGCGCGCGTATCGGCACGCCGCGTTGCTGGTCGCCGGTATTGGCGTTGCCGTCATCGTCACCGTCGGCGTCACGCCGGCCGCCGCCAAACACATTTACCAGTACCGGGATGCCAACGGCATCCGTCACTTTACGGATCGACCACCGACCGAGACCACGATCAGCGATCTCAAGACCAGCCTGATCCGGACTGAGCATCAAGACATCGTCGAGTTGATTTCCGAAGACGCCGAGTCGGCCAGGAATCTGATCTTCCAAAACCGCTGGCGTGGTCCGGTCGCCGTCGAGATCGTTTTCGATCAGGCGCTGAATATTGCCAGCGACCCGCCGCTGCCGCTGCAGGTGGTGCTCAACGCGCTGGAGCGGCGCCAGGTGGCGCGGCTGGCGCCGGCTGATCGTCGCCAGGCCAGCAGTTATGCGCTGAGCTATCGCGCGGTGCCCGGTGACCCCAGCGCCCACCACGACGACGCCGTGCGCTATGCGCTGCCGTTTGCGGCGGCGGTGAACTACCGCTTGGCGCAAGGCCCGAATGGCCAGTTCTCGCACACCGATCCGCAATCACGCTATGCCTATGATCTGGCCGTCGCCGAGGGCACCGAAGTGCGGGCGGCGCGCGCCGGTGTGGTGATGCAAGTGGAGCGCGACTTCTTCGGCGCCGGCCTCGATCGGCAGCGCTACGGCGACCGTGCCAATTCGGTGCGGGTGCTGCATAGCGATGGCAGCATGGCGGTGTATGCGCATTTGCAACTGGAAAGCAGCCTGGTCACGCCCGGCCAAAAAGTCAGCGTCGGCCAAGTGCTGGCGCGCTCCGGCAACACCGGATTTTCCAGCGGGCCACATCTGCATTTCGTCGTCCAGGTCAATCGGGCGATGGAACTGGTAGCGGTGCCGATCGAGTTTGTCGCGACCGTGGCGGCAGTCCGGCCCGGCCTATAGCGCGTCGAGATCGCCGAGTGCGCGAATCAAGCGCCGCGCGCGTTTGTCCGGCTTGTGCTCGGGCGGCTGCATGCCAAGCCGGTCGAACTTGCGTTGCTCGCGCAGCGCCTCACGTCGCGCGACACTCTCGGCGGACTCGATATACAGCGTTTCGGCCTGCAAGGCCGGACCGCGGCGGTGATCGAGCCCGATCACCACAATGTCGTAATGCTCGTGCTCGCGGCAGATTTTCAAGCCATCGCCGATGCGCAGCAACCTTGCCGCTTTGGCGGGGGCACCGGCGATCTCCACCTTGCCGGATGCAATCGCCTGCTTGGCCAGCGCCCGGGTCTTGAACCAGCGCGCCGCCCACAACCAGACATCCAATCGAATGCCCGCCGCCTCGCTCGCCGTGGCCACCATGCCGCGATCCGGCTTTAGCCGAGCAGCGCGTTCATGCGCCGCAGAAACGCACTCGGATCATCAAGCTGGCCGCCCTCAGCGAGCCGCGCCTGATCGAGCACGATCAGCGCCAGATCGGTGGCCAGGGCATCGTCGGTACTCGCCGCCAAGCGTTTCAACAAGGCGTGCTCGGGATTGATTTCCAGCACCGGCGCTTGATCGGGCACCTCCTGACCGGCGGCTCGCATCAATTTTTGCATGTGCAGGGCCATTTCGTATTCGTCGATCACCAGGCACGCTGGCGATTCGGTGAGCCGCGCACTGACCTTGACCGCACGCACCTTGTCGCCGAGCAATTGCTTGATGCGCTCGACCAGCGGCGCCGCATTTTTTTCCACTTCCTCGTGCTGCTTTTTGGCCGCTTCATCCAGCGCCACGTCGCCCTTGGCGACGTTGCGCAGCTTCTTGCCGGCGTACTCGTTCAGATGCCCAGACACCCACTCGTCAATGCGCTCAAACATCAACAAGACCTCGATACCGCGCGCCTTCAGAGCCTCCAACTGCGGGCTATGCGCGGCCGCTGCGTAAGAATCGGCGGTGACATACCAGATCGTATCCTGGCCCTCCGGCATGCGCGCGATATAGTCATCCAGTGACACCGTGGCGTCTTGGCCAGTACTGGTGGTGGAGGCATAGCGCAGCAGTTTGGCGATCCGTTCGCGATTGCCAAAATCTTCCACGATGCCTTCTTTGAGCACGCTGCCGAAAGCTTTGAAGAAAGTGTCGAATTTTTCTTTTTGCTCGGTGGCGAGGCCGTCGAGCAGATCCAGCGTGCGCTTGGTCAGGCCCGAACGAATCTGCTGCACCATGCGGTTTTCCTGCAAGATCTCGCGCGATACATTCAACGGCAAGTCATCGGAATCGACCACCCCGCGAACAAAACGCAAATACGCCGGCAACAATTGCTCGCTCGCATCCATGATGAACACGCGACGGATATAGAGCTTCAGTCCCTTGCGTTCTTCGCGGCCGCTGAAAGCCATGTCGAACGGCGCCTGGGTCGGCAGATAGAGCAGACTGGTGTAACTCTGATTGCCTTCCACCCGGTTGTGCGTCCACGCCAGCGGCTCGTCGTAGGCATGGGCGGCGTGTTTGTAAAAACCCTGGTAATCCGCATCGCTCAGCTCCGCCTTGGGGCGGGTCCACAGCGCCGCGGCGTGGTTGACCGTCTCCCATTCTGGCGCGCCGTCGCCCTCTTTCAGCATGCGGATCGGAAACGCGATGTGGTCGGAGAACTTGGCGACCAGACTGCGCAAACGCCACGGCTCCAGAAACTCTTCTTCTTCCGGCTTCAGATGCAGCGTAACGCGGGTACCGCGCTCGGCCTGATTAAACGTGTCGATGCTGTATTCACCGGTGCCGGTGGATTCCCAACGCACCGCCGCTGCGGCATCGACGCCAGCCCGACGGCTGCACAAGGTGACTTTATCGGCCACCACAAAAGCCGAATAGAAGCCGACGCCGAACTGCCCGATCAAAGCGGTGTCCTTGCGGGCATCGCCGGACAGCGACTCCAGAAAACGCCGTGTCCCCGAGCGCGCCACGGTACCGATATTGTCGATCACTTCCGCGCGCGTCATACCGATGCCGTTGTCACTCAAGGTCAGCGTGCGCGCCGCCTTGTCCACTTCAATCTTCAAGTGATAATCGCTATCGCCCGCGCTCAGCGACGGATCAGCGATCGACTCGAAACGCAGCTTGTCGCAGGCATCCGAAGCATTGGAAATCAACTCGCGCAAGAAGATCTCCTTGTGCGAATACAGCGAATGCGTCACCAACTGCAGCACCTGCTCAACCTCCGCCTCAAAACGGCGGGTTTCAGTGCTCGGGGTAGCGCTCGGGGTAGCGCTCGCGGCAGGACTCGGGGTAACGGTGGACATGAACGGATCTCCAAAATGGGCGAATAGACCCGTTCCATGTGGCGTCGCCAACGCCGGATTTCAAGCCGCGATCAGCCGCCACCGCAACCGTCGAGCCAAACGCCACGGCTCCTCTCGCCCGCTTGCGGGAAAAAGCCCGGGAGACCGAGGCTCTGCTTTGCTCCTCTCTCCCGCTTGCGGGAGAGAGGTCGGGAGAGAGGGGCCCTGCTTTGCTCCTCTCTCCCGCTCGCGGGAGAGCGGTCGGGAGAGCGGGGCTCTGCTTTGCTCCTCATCCCGCGCCCCGAACCGAACCAAGCCGGTGTCACGGTCATAAAGGCCACCAGCAAAGCCGAAGGGTTGGAAGCCGGGGTTGCTGTCGCTGAGGACTTGGTCCCAAGCGTCGTAATCCAGGCGCTGGGCGATGGTTCTGTCGGCGACGCAGACGATCAGGTGCATGCTGCCGAGATGATCGACAAAGAAAATTACTCCGACGCAAGTTTGTCGCTGGCGCGACCAACCCCTAGATGCAGCGCGGCTCGCAGGCCGGTTCACCCCGATGCGATTCACACGGAAGACATTTTTTTGCACGCCAGTTTTTGAAAGTGCTGAGCGCAACTCCGTGAGGCGAAATTGGGCAGGCGAGATGGTTTTCCCCTTGGCCGCCACTGCCACCGCCGCCGATTCCGTCAAGGGTGCGGAGCATAGCCCGAACCCTTGACGGCCTCGAAGAAGGCACGCTCAGACAAGCGGTGCAAGCGGGTGTATGCGTTGCACCGCATGGCAACATGCGCATGGCGGACGGGGGTTGAGAGCAATCAAGCCTTATTATCAAGCTGCTGTTTCCATTCGCGCGCAAGGACCGGTAACCGGTCGATCACTTCGCGGCCGAACAGCACCTCGTCGATGTAGCCCATATGCAGCATGTCAATGATGCGGCAGAGATAGGAGCGACCACACTCCCACCAGGTGAAGTAGTCATCGACCATCAGGACATGCTGAACCTTGCGACGCGCTGCCGTTTCAAGCTCTTCAAGCTCATGGCCATCCAACAGCGTTTCATATACGCCGTCAGCAACGCGGCTGCCGAAAGTGGTCGTGTAGTAATACTCTTTGATCTCCCAAATGGCGATGGGATTCACCACGGAAGGGAAGGCGCCATCGACGCGCCTGGAAAGCGTGCGCAGCGGCATCGCGTCATGCGTAAGCGTGGTCAGGCTCCTCGGGTCGTAATCGCAGGAAGCATCCCCAATGTTCGATTCAATCAGCATGTTAACGATGCCGGTCAGGAAGGCATGGTTGCGCTTTACTCCCTTTTGCTTGTTCATGGGCAGAACGCATCTTGGCTTCAATTGTTTGCGTAATTTCTTGAACGCAGCTTCGGAGGCATTGTTATCCATGAGGTTGCCGCGAACGGTGGTGTCCAACAGGTTGGCGCGGAACTCGAAGTAGTCCAGCAGCATGCAGCCGAATTCAGTCAGCCGGTTGTTGACATCGGCAATGTGCTCTACCGACAGCGAAAGCCGGGCAAAGGCCACGCGAATTTGATCGAGCGATGGCACCAATATCGTCCCTGCACCGCGCTTCGTATAGCCTATTTCCTGGCTGACCGTGCGCACGTGAGCCCAGAATTCTTTGCTTTGACAAAGGAAGCGCGGATCAGCTTTCAAGGTAGCGCTCGATGAATTTCTTGAGCGGTGTGCCGACCGCTTTGCAAATGGCCTCGATCTCGATGAGGTCGAGGCGCTGCTCCCCGCTTTCGTATTTGCTGACGTAAGACTGGGTTTGCCCCAACCGGTCCGCAAGATCGACTTGCGTCAGACCGGCATCGAGTCGGAGCTGTCTGAGAAGGGTCGTGAGTTGGCGCTTTTTCATTGGCTGGGCAGCCTATATTCTGTTGTAGAATATTCAAACTTAGAATCTGCCCGGCTAAGGAGGACACTTACGCCATGCTCGTCGAACAAGCCAGCCTCTTCGCCCCCGACCCCGCCACCCAGATCGTGCGCAAAGGGCGCACCATCGAACCCTTTAACCTGCAACTGCTCAAGTGGATTGGCAATAAACAGAAGCAGGCCTTGGAGATCATCGGTTACTTTCCCTCAAACTTTGGCACCTACTACGAGCCGTTCCTGGGTGGCGGTGGCGTGTTGGGAGTGCTGGCCCCGCCGCGTGCTGTCGCCAGCGACGCGTTCGGCGCGTTGGTGGAAATATGGGCGATGATGCATCGCGACGCCGAAACACTTAAGGAGTGGTACGCCGAGCGGCACGCGCTGATCGACAGCATGGGCAAGCAGGATGCGTACGAGCATGTTCTGGCAAGCTATAACCGCAAGCCCAACGGCGCCGACTTGTTGTTCCTATGCCGTGCCTGCTACGGCGGCGTGGTGCGCTTCCGCAAGATGGATGGCTACATGTCCACACCATGCGGCGTGCATACGCCGGTCCCGCCGGAGAGCTTCAATAAACGTGTCGACTTGTGGGCGGAGCGGACGCAGGGCACCACATTTGTTCATGCCGATTTTGCTGAAGTACTTGCACGGGCCGAATCGGGTGATTTGGTCTATTGCGATCCGCCATACGCAGACAGCCAAACCATTCTTTATGGCGCGCAAGCCTTCTCGCTGCCGCGTTTGTTCGACACCATTGCGGACTGCAAGGCCAGGGGCGTGCATGTTGCCCTGAGCATTGACGGCACCAAGTTTTCCGGCGGCAAGCTTTGCCAACTGCCGATTCCGGATGGTCTGTTCGAGCGCGAGGAGTTCATTCACATCGGCCGCTCGATGCTCAAACGTTTCCAGATGGACGGACGCAGCCTGGAAGACCACGAAGTGGCCGACCGTCTGTTGCTGACCTATTGAGGCGGTCTGCCCGCATTTACTGCTCGTCGATCAAAAATCCGTAAGCGCCACACGTTTTCTTGGCGCGCAGAGCTGAAATTAATTCAGTCGTGCTGCGCCTTATCGCATTCTCATCCATACAGACCAAGGCAATGTTCGCATCGTCGAATTTGTTCCGCTCAGCAAAATTCAGCTTGTGAAATGTAACCGTCCGCCACAACACATCTATTCCGCTGCACCGCATTGAGGTTTGATACGCGCTGGTTGATGTGGACGGAGTGGATGATGCAGC
>PEUI01000301.1:2512-2654 GCA_002785585.1 Lysobacterales bacterium CG02_land_8_20_14_3_00_62_12 | reverse complement strand
GCAGCAAGTCCTTGGGCTCGGCCTCGTAGTAGATCGCGGCGTAACGCAGCGGCAGCGGGTCGGGTTTCTTGCGCGGCAGGCTGTCGCCGGAAAGAATCAGGTCGAAATCATCCTTCATGCCCATCGCTTCCAGCAGCGGCAG
>PEUI01000301.1:2261-2505 GCA_002785585.1 Lysobacterales bacterium CG02_land_8_20_14_3_00_62_12 | reverse complement strand
CGCTGCGCCTTGTTGGTGATGCAGACTAGCGTGTAACCCGCGTCGCGCAAGGCTTTCAGCCCTTCCATCACGCCCGGATAAGGCCGGGTTTCGCGGTGCAACACTTCGTCGTAATGCTTCTCGAACAGCGGCAGCGCCTTGGCGAACAGCGTGTTGTCCGCCTTGCCGTGCATTTCGCCGGTCAGCGCCCGCTTCACCAGGTTGGCGATACCGTTGCCGATAAAGGATCGGATTTTTCCCAGAT
>PEUI01000301.1:0-2192 GCA_002785585.1 Lysobacterales bacterium CG02_land_8_20_14_3_00_62_12 | reverse complement strand
CGACTCTACTCGCGCCGAAAAAAGGTGGTTGCACGCCCCGTCGCAATCGCCTCTCGCGCAACGCTGATCGCTCGCGGCGCTGCGGTTTCTCGGGGGCCGCATGAGGGTGTTGCTGGTCGAAGATGATGTGCTGCTCGGCGAAGGCATCTGCGCGGCGCTGCGCCGCGCCGGTCTGACCGTCGACTGGTTGCGCGATGGCGAGTCGGCGCGGATCGCGCTGATCGATGGCAGCTTCGATCTGGTCGTGCTCGATCTCGGTCTGCCGCGACTGCATGGTTCGGCGGTAATCGAAGCAGTCCGCGGCGGCGGCTCGCAGGTACCGATCCTGGTGCTGACCGCACGCGATCGGGTGAGCGAGCGCGTGCAAGCGCTGAATCTCGGCGCCGACGATTTCATGGGCAAACCGTTCGACACCAGCGAACTGCTGGCGCGCATTCGCGCCTTGCATCGGCGCAGCATCGGTCGCGTGGAAACCCGGATCGAGCATGGCGATCTCGAACTTGACCAGGCCCGCTTGGCGGTGGTCTGGCGTGGCCACCAAATCGAACTGCCACGGCGCGAGTTTCATCTGCTCTGGGTTCTGGTCGAGAACGCCGGACGCATCGTCTCGCGCGAGACCTTGCAGCAAAAACTTTACGGCTGGGACGAAGACATCGAAAGCAACGCGATCGACGTGCATATCCACCACCTGCGGCGCAAACTCAGCCCCGAGCTGATCCGCAACGTGCGTGGCGTCGGCTACGTGCTGGAACTGCTGAGCGATGGTTTGGCGCCATGATGAGTCTGCGTAAATTGCTGGTGCTCTCTTTGAGCAGCGTGATCCTGCTGACGTCCATGGTCTCAGCCGCTTTCAGTTATCGCCAGGCGCGCATCGAAGCCAAAGAATTGTTCGACGCCAAACTGGCGCACTCGACGCGCATCCTGATGGGACTGATGGACGACGCCCTGGCCGGCGATGGCAAGGGCGCGCAGCCGACGCCGGTGTTGATCAACATTTGGAAGGCCAGTGGCATTGGCGGCGATGATCGCCCGCCGTCGGCCAGCGGCAACGCCTATGAAACCCGGCTCGCCTTTCAGGTTTGGGATAGCCGTCAGCGGCTGCGATTGAAGTCCGACAGTGGCCCAAGCGCCGCGCTGGCCAACTTGCGGCCAGGTTTCGATACCCGCGAGATCGACGGTGAGCGCTGGCGCAGTTTTACCTTGCAATCGCGCCACGGGCTGTGGTTTCAAGCCGGCGAACTCAACGCCAATCGCACCGGTGTCGCGACCAAAATCGCCGTCGTGACGCTGGCGCCGCTGCTGCTGCAATGGCCCCTGGTGATGGTGTTGGTCTGGCTGATCGTCACCCGCGCCTGCCGCACCTTGGAGCGGGTGACTTGTGAAGTGGAACGCCGCGCCGCCGATGCGTTGACGCCGATCACCATCGCCGGCACCCCGCCGGAAATTGCCGGTGCGGTCAGCGCGGTCAATCATCTGATGCTGCGGCTCGATCAGGCGCTAACCCACGAACGTCGTTTTACCGCCGACGCCGCGCATGAATTGCGCACGCCGCTGGCGGCACTGAAGGTGCACGCCGATAACTTGCAGACTGCGGTATCGCGTCAGCATCAGCGGGAATCGGTGGATTTTGTGCAGCAGGGTATCGACCGCCTCGGGCGGCTGATCGAGCAACTGCTGGCGATGTCGCATCTGGACCCGGCGGCGAGCCCAGCGGTGGCCCGGCCGGTCGATCTCGGCGCCTTGACCAGTCAAGTGCTGGCCGAGCTGGCACTGACCAGTTTGGGCCGACGCGTGGATATCGCCTACCAGCCGCCGGCCAGCACCGCCACCATCCAGGGCGATGAAGTCCTGCTTGGACTGCTGATCCGCAATCTGATCGACAACGCTTTGCGCTACACGCCACGCGGCGGCCATGTGCAGATCGGCGTGCAGTGTCTGCAGAGCGGCTGCGAATTGCGGATCGAAGACTCCGGCCCGGGCATCGAGGCCGCCGCCCGCGAGCGCGTGTTCGAGCGCTTTCACCGCGAACTCGGCAGCCAACAGGAGGGCAGCGGCCTGGGCTTGGCGATCGTCCGCCAGGTCGCCGAATTGCATGGCGCCGAGATCAGCCTGGACCAAAGCCCACAATGGGGTGGATTGCGCGTCAGCGTGCGCTTTGTCAAGCGTTAGCGCACCGCACCGACCGCGCGCAA
>PEUI01000071.1:2332-2412 GCA_002785585.1 Lysobacterales bacterium CG02_land_8_20_14_3_00_62_12 | reverse complement strand
TATGCTAGCCCGGTGCATCCTGAGTCCAGCCTAGCCTTTCGATTTTCTCCCGCCTTGGCGCGCAGCCCGGATCTGGTGCG
>PEUI01000071.1:0-2305 GCA_002785585.1 Lysobacterales bacterium CG02_land_8_20_14_3_00_62_12 | reverse complement strand
TCGGGTGTTTGAAGCGATGTTGCTGGTCGGCATCAGCTTCAGTCCGCTCGCGGGCGATTTGGTCACGCTGGTCGCGCCGCAGGTCGCCAAGGCGGCGTCGCTGGTGTTTTTGTTGGGGGCAGGGGCGCTATTTCTGTGGGAGATCAACGCCGCTGGCAGGTGGGTTTGGCCGACCACCATTGGTCTCGGCCTGGATATCGTCGTGGGCACCATGGCCTTGCTCGCCACCGCCGGCATGGATGGTGGTATCGCCTCGCTGTTGCTGATCAATCTGGCCGCAGGTGGCGTGCTGCTGTCGCTGCCCAAGGCGTTTTTCTTTGCCGGCATCGCGGTCGGTTTGCAGTACCTGGAACACCTCCTGTCGCTGGCCTGGTTTGGCACCGCCGAGCGCAGTCTGAGCGAGGTCAGCCTGTTTGCGGTTGGTTATCTGGCGGTGACTGGCCTGAGCCAACTGTTGCGCCAGGAGGTGAGTCAGCGCCAGCAATTGGTTGAGCAACGCGAATCCGATGTCGAGAGTTTGAGCCAACTCAACGATTTGATTATTCGCCGGATGAAGTCCGGGGTGTTGGTGATCGATGCCCAGGGTCGCATCCAGCGCATCAACGAAGCCGCCTGGAGTCTGCTCGGCAATCCCAGCCCTACCCGCAAAGACCTCACCGAAATCTCGCCGGAGCTGTGGCGACGCATGCAGCAGTGGCGCAGCAGCGGCCGCGGCGACTACACGCCAACCGCGCTGGTCGAACGCGGCACCGAAGTGGTGCCGCGCTTTGTCGCGGTGCCGCAGTCGCCGCACCATTCGGCCATTGTGTTTCTGGAGGACAGCTCGTTATTGACCCGCCAGGCCGAGCAGTTGACCTTGAGTTCTTTGGGACGATTGTCGGCGAGCATTGCCCATGAAGTGCGCAATCCGCTCGCCGCGATCAGTCACGCCGCGCAATTGTTGGCGGAGTCCGATAGCGTCGCCGCCGCCGATCTGCGCTTGCTGGAGATCATTCGCGGGCAGTGTTTGCGGATGAACGCCATCGTCGAAAATATCCTGCAATTGTCGCGACGCGAACAGTCCAAACCGGAGCTGGTCAATCTGCGGCGCTGGGTGGTCGAGTTTGTGGACGAGTTCCGCACCGTGCAACCGCTCGGCGGCGACGAGCTTAGAGCGCTGGCGCCAGAGACCGCGATCAATGTCGTGTTTGATGCCGACCAGCTACAGCAAGTGGTGTGGAATCTGGCCAAGAACGCCCTGCGCTACGGGCGCCTGCCGGAGGCACCAGCGCGCATTTCGGTGGTGGCGCGGCGCCTGCCCGAGACCGGGCAAGCGGTGTTGGAAGTGCTGGATCGTGGCCCCGGCATCGCCGAGAAACTGCGCCCGCATGTGTTCGATCCATTTTTTACCACCAACGAGTTTGGTACCGGACTCGGCCTGTATATCGCGCGGCAACTGTGCGAAGCCAATCAGGCCACCCTGGAATTGGTCTCGGTCGCCGGCGGTGGTGCCTGTTTTCGCATCGCGTTCAATGCCCAACCGGAAACCCTGCGCGGCGATAAGCTGCCGGAACCGTAAGCGCTGCGCAGGTCCGGTGCGGCGCACCGGTGCGACCAGCAAGGCGCGGTGATGGTGGATCAAAGCCGCCATGCCCACGCCAATCGTCGCTGGCCAGGCAGTTCCGGCCTCGCTTTGGCTGCGCCGATTTGGTAAAAAGATCATTACTTGAGAGATGCCACCTGCATGAGTCGCCAAACCGCACTGATCGTTGATGACGAGCCCGACATTCGTGAACTGCTGGTGCTGACGCTCACCCGCATGGGCTTGGCGGTGGAAACCGCCGCCACCGTGCGCGAGGCCGAGGCGCACCTGGCCGAGCATCACTATGACCTGTGTTTCACCGACATGCGGCTGCCCGATGGCAGCGGTCAGGATCTGCTGGTCTACATTGCCCGTCATCATCCGCAACTGCCGGTGGCGATGATGACCGCCTTCGGCAATGTCGATGCGGCGGTGCAGGCCTTGAAAAATGGGGCTTTCGACTTTGTCTCCAAGCCGGTGGATCTCTCGGTGCTGCGGCGGCTGGTGCAAACCGCGCTCAAGCTGGGCGAAGAAAAAAAGGCCGAATCCAGCAACACCGGCGAGCGCCTGCTCGGCCAATCGGCGCCGATGCAGGCCGTGCGGGCGACCATCGCCAAGGTGGCGCGCAGCCAGGCGCCGGTGTTCATTTGCGGCGAATCCGGAACCGGCAAGGAACTGGTCGCGCGCATGGTGCATGAGTTGGGGCCGCGCGCCAGTGGTCCGTTCGTGCCGGTCAATTGCGGC
>PEUI01000233.1:6193-11109 GCA_002785585.1 Lysobacterales bacterium CG02_land_8_20_14_3_00_62_12 | reverse complement strand
CCCCGTCGGGTAGTTCGCGCCAGCCCGGCACCCGTGGCGCGGGCAGCGGCGCTCTCGCCTGCAACTGCGGCCGCAGGTTGCGCCAGTACGGGGTGAATACCTTGTATGGCTGGCCTTGCTGGGTGGCGATCTGCCACGGCTCGCACCACAGCGCGGCGTTGTGGCTGTGCACCGCGATACCGTCTTGCTGCAGCGCGCTCTTGATGTGGGTGTCGCGGGCGACGGTGGCCGGCTCGACCAGGCGGTTCCAGTACACCGCGCTGGCGCCGCTGGCTGCGATCAGCGCGCGCAGCACATGCAGCGGCTCGCCACGGTGCAAGTGCTGCAGGCCGGCTCCGGCGTTTCGCAGGGCTTGATCGAGCGCGGCCAGTGCATGGTGCAGCCACCAACGACTGGCGGCACCGGCCGACCACGAGCCATCGTCGTCGCTGTGGATGAACACCGGCAGCACCTGCGCGTGTTCGGCACAGGCGGCGCTCCACGCCGGATTGTCGGTGATGCGCAGGTCGCGCCGGAACAGCACCAGCGCCGTGCTCATCGCGATGCGCTCGGTCGAAACCGCATGGCCGCGTTCAAAAGCCGAGCACCAGTTGCAGCGTGCGGGCGATCCAACCGGAGAACTTGAGCGGCGCATCGGTGGCGGCCACGCAGATGCACGACAGGCCCGGCGAAGTCACCGGCTGATGGGTGGTCTCGCCATCCAGATCGGCCGCGTCGCCGGGGCCGAAATGGCCGAGCATGTCGTCGTAGGCGCCGTCCAGGATCACGGTCAGCTCGTTGCCCTGATGACTGTGCAGCGGCAGCTTGCTGCCGGGCGCGACCCGCAGCAGCATCAGGTCGCCGCCGTTGATGCCGCTGGCGCGAATGCGCTGCACGCCGGGCGCCACCCGGCGCCAACGCAGTGCGCGGATCGATGTGCCAAACCACGGCTGCAACGCACTGGGCAGCCGATCGGGATCGCGTTCTGCCACCACGTCGGGCGGCGGCGCCAACGACTCGATCGTCGGCTCGGCATCCAGCAAGGCCAGCATGGCGGCGCGCGCTGCCTCGGTCGGCGCGTCGACGCGCTGCTGTTGTATCAGCACGCCGCCGATCTGGTCGGCTTCGTGCAGATGTGTGCGGCATGCCACGCATCGCTCCAGGTGCGTGGCAGCGACCACTGCCAGCCCCATCGGCAGGGCACCGGCCGAATAGCTGAGCAAGGTGGCGTCGTCGAGGTGGTGGTTCGGCGTCATCGCGGCGCCCTCATGCTGGCCTGCAATTTCGCGAAAGCGCGTCGCAGCGACGACTTGACCGAACCCAGCGGCATGTTCAGTTCAGCGGAGATTTCGCTGTGGCTTTTGCTTTCGAGGTATCCCATGCGTACCAGCTTGGCCTGTCCTGGAGGAAGGCGGTCGATCGCCTGTTTCAGGATGTCTTGGTCGAAGCACGACTCCGGTTGCGAGTCGAGCCGACTCGATTCGTCATCATCCAGCCGATCCAGACCTTCCTGGATCGGCAACCAGTGCGGCTCGCGCCGTACCTGGTCGATGTAAAGATTGCGGGCCACGCGATACAGCCATGTGGCAAGGCTGGCGCGCGCCGGATCGAACATCGCGGCCTTGCGCCACAGGGTCAGCAGCACCTCCTGCACCAACTCGTCGGCCATCGACTCGGGGACGCCGAGATTGCGCAGGTAGCGCTGCAGGCGCGGTGCATAATGGTCATAGATGCGCATGAAACTGGCGCGATCACGCTGCACCGCCACTGCGGCCATCTGCGCCGACCAGTACCGCGCATCAGTTGCAGGGTTGCTCACGGAAGAAGGCACGAATCGTTTCGCCCGCAAGGGCGTCACCTCGGCGACAGTATTGTCTGAACTCATTATATCCATGATCTCTTCGGGCTTGCCCGCGCGCACAAGCCGCTAGAGCGGTCTTGCTATTGTCTGCGTACGTGCACGCAGGGGTTTTGGATGCACCTGTGGGCATTACTTCTGGCCATGATGGGACGACGCAACGGTCAAGCTGTGATGCGTCTGGTCGCGCCATCACCACGCCGAAGAATTCTGGAAAGAAATCTAAAGATGCGCATGTTCATTCCTCACTGGGATGGAAAGGGTCGTGGGCGACCGAGTTCAATGACGCCAGGGTCGCTGCTTGGTGTGCCGGCATCGATGGCTGCGCGTACTTGTGCGATCAGTTCGCGCCAGGCACGCTGCGCGGCCTCCGGGTTGCTACCGCCGAGGTGCTCGGCACGTTGCTGAAACGCCACGCGCTCGGCGTCGGTGAAATCGACTTTTAGTTGGTTGCTCATGTGAATGCTCTCCAATAGTTGATCCAGGGTGAGGTTTGATGCCGAACCCATGCGTTGCTGCATGCGCCGCAATGACGCCAGCGCCTGCGTGCGATCCAGCAGATCGCGCTCCAACGTGGCGATTCGCGCCGCCAGCAGTGGCGCCGCGGCCGCCGCATCGCGCACCAACAGCTCGCCAATCTGGGTCAGCGTGAAGCCGCTGCGTTTGAGCAAGACGATCTGCATCAGCCGTCGCAATGCTTCCGGACCGTACAGGCGATAGCCTGCTACCGAATGCGTGCAGGGTTTCAACAGACCGCGCTGCTCGTACAAACGCAGCGCTTTTGCGCTGACGCCGCTGCGTTCGGCGATCTGGCCGATGGGCAAACACTTTGGCGGTGGTGGTGGGCTTGGACATCGATGGCGAGACTACGGCTTGTCCCAAGGGCAAGGTCAAGTGCTTTTTGGGCGCGTTTCTGCACTTTGCCAGCGACTTCGCGTCGCGGAGTGGTTGGCTTCACGGCTGGAGGATTTCATATCCTCAACGCCCACGGCGCTGCTGACTTCAGTTTAAACTTCAAGATCGTCCGATGTCAGCGGAGCACCGCAATGACCCCCCGCAGCCTGCAACGCGTGATCCCCTCGCTCGCCGTAGCCGATGGCGCCGGCGTCAAACTGCGGCGCAGCCTTGGCGCCAGTCAAGGGCTCCGGCATGATCCATTTTTGCTGCTGGATGAATTTTTCTCGGATGATCCGAACGACTATCTGGCCGGTTTTCCGGCGCATCCGCATCGTGGTTTCGAGACCGTGACCTACATGCTCGACGGCCACATGCAACACCAGGATCACCTCGGCAACACCGGCGATCTTGGTCCCGGCGATGTGCAGTGGATGACGGCAGCCGGCGGCATCATCCATTCGGAGATGCCCCAGCAAACCAACGGGCGGCTGCGTGGTTTTCAGTTGTGGATCAATCTCCCGGCGGCGGAAAAAATGCAACCGCCGGCGTATCGCGATCTGCCGGCCCGCGATTTGCCGATGGTGGGTCTGTTGGGCGGTGGCGAAGCGCGCGTCATCGCCGGCGTGCTGACCCAGGGCGAGCAGACGACGGCAGGCCCGATCCAGGGGCACAGCACGGCACCGCTGTATCTGGATCTGCATCTGCCTGCCGGCAGTGTTTTTGAAGCGTCGATCAGTGCCGGTCACAATGCCTTTGTCTACGTCTATGACGGCGATGCCAACGTCGGTGCCGAGCAAACCCCGCTGCCACTGCGGGCGGCGTGCCTGCTATCCGATGGCGATCAGGTGCGGGTTGGTGCTGGCGACCACGGCGCACGCCTGCTGCTGCTCGCCGCCAAACCCTTGCACGAACCGGTCGTGCAATACGGCCCGTTCGTGATGAACACCCGCGAGCAGATCGAGCAAGCGATCAGCGATTATCAGAACGGCACGCTGGCGCAGCCCGGTTGACTGCTTTGGGCCGATGCCGGTGACAAGGTTTACGCCAATACCGTACGTTGGGTGACGCATGAATGGCGGAGGTGGGCTGCGTTGGCAACTGGCGGCCTGGAGACCGTAGACGGGCTCAAGCGTCGGCCGCTCTTGCGCGCATTCTTGCGCATCGCCGGCGCCGACCTACGACTTTGTTGGGCATCGCTGCGCTCACCCCAACCTATGTCCTGTAGGCGATGCAGTAGCAATTGCCGGAGTTGACCTACAACTTTGTTGGGCATCGCTGCGCTCACCCCAACCTATATATTTCCGGCTTGGTTGGGCATCGCTGCGCTCACCCCAACCTATATATTTCCGGCTATCTTTCCGGCTTGGTTGGGCATCGCTGCGCTCACCCCAACCCATGTTCAAGAATTGGGTGGGGTGGGAATGGGCTAGCGATGAAACCATCGGCGCAGGTGCTGGATCAGGGCTTGCAGCCAGGCCGGCAGTCGGCTGCTGGCGGTGCCCTCGATGGTGGGCAGGGCACCACCGGCATCGAAGGCCAGTTCGATTTGGCCGAGGCGGATGCGGTCGCCGGTTTTCAGATGGGCGCTCAAGACTTTGCGACCATTGACGAAGCTGCCGTTGATCGACATCAGGTTGACGATTTTCCAGCGATTTTGTTCGAGCAGGATCTGCGCATGGCGACCAGAGACGCTGGGGTCGGCGATGGCAATGTCGGCACCGGGGTCGCGGCCGATTTCCCATTGTCGGCGATTGGTTTGCGGATTGAGGAAGTAGACCTGGCCGACGATGCCCTTGTTGAGGCCGATCAACGACGGCAGTTGTTCGAGCGCGCTGGCGCGAACGGCGGCGATCACGCCGCTGGTGCCGGCCTTGGGCTCGGCCAGGGCGCGCAGCAGTTGTGCCGACATCATCATCGTGTTGGAGGCGCGTTCGAGTTGGCCGGCCTCGGCCCAGCTCGCCGGAATGCCGCCGCTGCCCGCCGTCGAAGCGGCTGCGGGTGCCGGCGTTGGTCGCGGCGCTGGGGTCGGCAGCGGTGGCGGCACCGGCACGGTGATCGGCGTGGGCGCAACCGGTGTCGGCACTACCGGTGGTGCTGAAATCGGCGGCGGTGAAATGGGAGTCGGTGCGACCGGAGATGGCGGTGGAGCTGACGCGCGGTCTGGCGGTAGCGGTGCCGCGCT
>PEUI01000233.1:0-6187 GCA_002785585.1 Lysobacterales bacterium CG02_land_8_20_14_3_00_62_12 | reverse complement strand
TGCCGCCGCTGGAGTCTCGTCGGCCGTTTTTTCGGTCAGCGGCAGGGTGACGGCGCGCATGCCGATCACCGTGCGATCACGATCGACCACCGCTGGCGTCGCGCCGGGCAAGGCCACGATGGTGTAGGCGAGGGTGTCGAACCGCAGCCGGTCACCGGCTTTGATCGGCACCGCCACCGATACCCGCAGATCGTTGACAAAGGTGCCATTGGTCGAGCCTGGATCCTCGATCCACAACTGCTGGCCGCGGCGACTGATGCGCGCGTGCAGCCGCGACACCACGCTTTGGTCGATGCACAGTTCGCAATCGCCACTGCGGCCAATGGCGATGCCATCGCCGATCGGCGTCAAACTACCATCGGTTTCTGAGCGGATGGCGAAAGCCATCGAATCGAACGGGCTGGCCTGGGGCATGGTTTTTCAGTGAATGGAATCGCCGCGAGTGTAGTCCAGCGTTTGCGCGCTCGCTACCGCTGGCGTTGACGCCGCTGGCTTTGGCAAGTGGCAACGCCTCAGCGAATCGGCAGCAGATTCAGGTCGACCGACACGGTTACCTGATGGCCGATCAGGTCTTCGTCTTCCCACTCGCCGGCCCCGACACCGAAGGCGAGTCGATCCAGTTTTACCTTGGCGTGCAAATGCGCGCCGCTGGCATCGACCTGCCAGCGGAACGGGAACACCATCGCCACGGTACGACCGCGCAGGCTGAGGCTCGCCTCAGCGCTGTAGTTGCCGGCGCCCAAATCGCGAAATTGACTGGCGCGAAAGTGCGCCTGCGGAAATTGCGTGACGTTGAACCAGTCGCCGCTGCGCATGGCGTCGTCGCGCTCGCTGTTGGCGCTATCGACGCTGGCCATCTGGATGCGCACGTCGAACTTGGCTTGTGCCAGCGCCGCCGGATCGAACTGCAAATCGGCAACAAACTGCTTGAACTCACCAGTGAACGTTTCCCCCTGCTGGCTGCCTTCAAAACCCAGGCGACTGCCGTTGGCGAGCTTCCAGTCGCTGGCATGCGCCGCCGCGCCGATGAATGCCAGTAGCAATAAACCGGAGCGGATCGAGTCGGGGAATTTCATGGGATTGCTCCAAAGTTGAACGGTTCCGTCAAAGTCACAAAGGGTGTAGGTCGGTTCAAGGCGCGCAGCGCCGGAACCGACAATCCTGACACTGCGGCAATCTTCCAATTTCTGTTGGATGACCAGCTCCGCTGTTGAAGAGCGCTTCGCGCCTGCGGCGCTTGATCCGACCTACGACTCAAAGCACTGTTGAAGATCACTTCGCGCCTACGATGCACATGGATGTGCAAGTGCCGCGAGTGCATGGATGCACAAGAGCGGCCGGCGCTTGATCCGACCTACGTCCAATCACTCGCCCTTGCCGAACGGAAGCATCCGTCGCAAGCTGTTGTCGCGGTCCATGAAGTGATGTTTGAGGGCGCCGGCAACGTGCAGCACCAGCAGCCCAAGGATCACCCAGAACAGGGTTTCGTGCACGCTGAGGGCGATTTTTTTCAGCATCGGATCGGCGCCGACCAAGGCCGGCACATGCACCCAGCCGAACCAGCGCAAGGGGAAATTGGCGGCCGAGTTGTACAGCCATCCGGAAATCGGCATGGCGATCAGCAACAGATAAAAACTGGCATGCACGGTGCGGGATACGCGGCTGGCGATCGGACCCAACCCTGGCGCTGGGCGCGGGCGCTGGTCGAAGCGGCGCCAGAGCAGTCGCAACAGCATCAACAGCAAGATGCTCAAGCCGATCGATTTGTGCAGCGCGTACCAACGCATCTTGTCGGCCGAGGGGGCAAGTTCGGTCATCCAGCTACCAAGCACCATGGTGGCGATCACCAGCACGGCAATCGTCCAGTGAAAAAACTTCGTCAGCGTACCCCAGTGCTCTGGGCTACTTTTCAGCGGCATGGGAGCGGCTCCTGCGAATGCCTTCGATCTGCAGTTCGATGGTGATCAGGTCACCCACATCCGGGAGGAATTTCAGCATGCCGAAGTCGCTGCGACGAAGCTGCGTGCTGGCGCTGAAACCAGCGACCGATTGCAAAGTATATTTGTCGATGCCGGCACGATTGAAGGTCAGCTCCAGGCTCAGCGCCTGCTCGATACCACGGATCGTCAGCCGCCCGTGCAGGCGGCCGTGGCTGGCATTGATCGGTTCCAGGCGGTCGCAGACAAAGCGCATGGTTGGAAATTGTTTGACGTCGAACCAAACTTTGCCGAGCAATCGTTTTTCCCACGCGGCATCGTCCATGTCCAGCGAGTACACGTCGATCACAACATCGCAGTGCGATTTCTCCCAATGCTTGCGATCAAAGGAAAAGCCGCCGGAGAGGCCGTGGAACTCGCCTGCGGAAGTGGAAAACCCGAGATGCGAAACGTGAAATACGAGTTGCGAATGCACCGGATCGAAAGCGTAATCGTGGACTGCGGCCGGGCTGGCGGTGGCGAACGCCAGTGCTGCCAGCAACACGATGTGGACGATTCTGGGGGGCCACGGGAGGTTTGGCATAAGTCGATTCCGCTCTGACAATGGTGTAGCGGCTGGCGCCGAATCGGGCAAATGGTTCATTGGCGACTGCTTGCTGGCATCATACGGCAAGCATTGGACCGAAGGAGTTGGCGATGTCCGCACGCGCTTGGTTGTGGCTGGGATTGCTGCTGGGTGTGCAGGCGGTGTCGGCGCAGGTCGAACCGATGTTCCGGGCCTTTGGCCGCAATCAGGGATTGCCTTCCGGCAACGTCGCGAAGGTCGTGCAGGATGCGCGCGGCCTGCTATGGCTGGCCACGCGCGATGGCCTGGTGCGTTACGACTCGATCGCCTTCAAGGTCTATCAAAACGACCCGCAGCAGGCGCGATCGCTCGCCTGCAATGACGTGCAGACGGTGTTCGAGGATCACCAGCAGCGCCTCTGGGTCGGCTGTTCGGAAACCGGCATCAATCGTTTGGTTGATGCTGAAGCGGGACGCTTTGATCGCCATCCGGGCAATTTTGCCGCTTTGGGATTGCCGACGCTGGACGTGTATTCGATCGCCCAAAGTCCGGCCGGCAGTTTGTGGTTGGGCACTTGGCCGCGCGGTGTGCTGCGGTTCGATCCGGCCAGCGGAAAACTGACGCCGTTGGCGTCGCTGATTCCCGCAGCGGCGGCGTTGCAGGATTTTACCGTGCTCGAAGTGCTCGCTGATCGCCGTGGTGATCTGTGGATTGCTGCTCGTGAAGGCTTGTGGCGCATTCGTCAGATCGACCATCCGGCCCTGGCACGCGTCGAATCCTTGCTCAAAGACACCCTGACGATTGCTTTGTATGAAAGCGCCAGCGAGGAGATTTGGGTCGGCACCAGCGCTGCGGTATATCGCTTTCCAGCGGCGGCGACCGCGACCGCGCTGATACCGGCGGCGACCGGCGAAACCCTGCGCGGCGTCGAAGCGTTTGCGGAAACTGACGACGGCAGCCTCTGGATCGGCAGTCATAGCGGCCTGACGCGAATTGCTCCAGACGGCGCGGTGCAGGCCATTCGGCCGCGGGCGGCGGTCAAGGACAGTCTGCCGGAAGGCGGGGTGCTTGATCTGCTGCGGGATCGCGAAGGCGGCTTGTGGATCGGCATGCGCAGTTACGGATTGAGCTACGTGCCACCGAACTGGCAGCGTTTCGAGTTGCTTCGGCACGATGCCCTGGACGCCCACACGCTGCCGCCCGGCGTACTCGCCGGACTGGCGCCCTGCCGCGATGGCAGCCACTGGGTGGTGACGCGCTTGGGCAATCTGGCCGCGGTGGCGGCCAATGGCACGGTGACCCGGCACGGCGAAGCCCGCAGCGTTGCCGATGGTGGTCGGGTGCCACGCAGTCTGTGGTGCGACGCTGCGCAAAACCTGTGGATCGGCCATTCGCTCGGTATCAGCCGCTATCAGCCGAGTACTGGCCAGACCCGACGCTGGGGCGCCGCGCAGGGATTGGTGGCGGGCGTGGTCGATCTGATCACCGAGGACCCGCAAGGCGCGATCTGGATGACCTCGATGGCGAGCGGCGTTTCGCGGATTGATCGGGCGGGCCAGGTGAGCACCTGGCAAACGCCGGATCGGGGCATTCCGGTGGCGGATTTCGAGCAAATCAGCACCGCGCCAGATGGTGCGATCTGGCTGGCCGGGGCTTTCGGCATGCGTCGTTTTGATCGGCAGCGACAGGTTTTTGTGGCCGTTGCTGGTGGGCCGGTGGCGCGCGTGGACAGTTTTGCTTTCACCGCCGACGGTTTGCTGTGGACCCACGGCGCGGCCGGGATCGAGCAATGGCAGATCACCGCAGACACCGCGCTGCGTTTGCGGCATTTCGATGATCAGACTTTGGGGTTGCCGTCGGTGGCGCTGTCGTCCCTGGTGCCAGACGATGCCGGCGCGCTGTGGTTGATCGGCGAACGTGGCGTCTGGCAGTTGCAACTTGATCCGCCGAAATTGCTTGCCATCGATGCGCGTCGCGGGCTGCCCAATCTGCAATTTGGGATTCATCCGAGTGCGTTTTGGAGCGCTGGCCGTTTGGTCGATATCACCCAGGAAGGGCTGTTGCGTTATGCCCCGACCCAGCCACCAGCGGTCGCCACCGCCGCCACTTTGTATCTGGCGCAGGCCAGTGTCCGCCGTGGCGAAGATCGCGTTGGCTTGCCGATTGACGGCCGCCCCTGGCAGTTGCGTTGGGACGACCGTGACCTGCGCGTGGCGGCGCGGGTGCTGTCGTATATCGATCCCAATGCCAACCAGTACGCTTTCCGTTTGCTCGGTTACGAGCCGGCCTGGGTCAGCACCGAAGCCCGGCCGGAGCGCGAGTTCTCGCGTATCGAACCGGGCGACTATCAGCTTGGCATCCGGGCGATTGCTGCCAACGGCCTGGCGGCCAACAACGACTGGGTGCAGTCGCTACAAGTGGCGACGCCGCCGTGGCGCACGCCGCTGGCCTGGATGCTGTATGCGGTTTGCCTGGTGGTTGGCGCCGGGCTGGCATTGCGCTGGTATCGAGCCAGCATCGAGCGGCGCCATCGCATCGCCCTGGTCGACGCCCGGCGCGCGTTGGCCGAGCGCGCCAACCAGGCGAAGTCGGATTTTCTCGCCGATATTGGCCATGAAATTCGCACGCCGATGGCCGGGGTGCTCGGCATGGCGGAGTTGTTGATCCGCTCCACGCTGACCAGCGACCAGCATCGTTGGGCGGTCAGTGTGCAGCGTTCCGGCGAGCACATGCTGCGGCTGATCAACGACCTGCTGGATTTATCAAAGATCGAGGCCGGCATGCTGCAAATCGAGTCGGCGCCGACCGATCTGCGCGCGCTGGTCGAAGAGGTGCGTTCGCTGGAGTCGGCGTTGGCGCTGGCGCGCGCGATCAAGTTCGTGGTCGAGGTGGCGATCAACGTGCCGATTCGGGTCAACACCGATGGCCGTCGCCTGCGCCAGATTCTGCTGAACCTGGTAACCAACGCGCTCAAGTTCACCGAACAGGGCAGGGTTCAGATCAGCGTCAGTCGGGGCCCCGAAGATCGCGTCATCTTTGCCGTCAGCGATACCGGCCCGGGGATGAACGACGATCAGTTGCAGCAATTGTTTGTGCGCTTTCGCCAGACCGGTTCTGGCGAGCACGCCAGCGGCAGTGGGCTCGGTCTGGCGATCACCGCGCGGCTGGTCGAGTTGCTCGGCGGCACGATCAGCGTCAGCAGTCGGCTGGGCGTCGGCAGTACCTTCAGCGTGATGCTCGACTTGCCCGCACTCGCCGTACCTTTGCCCGAGTTGCGGGCGGCGCCGGAGCAAACCGATCAACAGCCGCTCCAGGGCATCGAATTGCTGCTGGTGGAAGACGATGCGCCGATTCGTGAAGTGATGAGCCACCTGCTGCACGCGCTCGGTGCTCATGTCGATGCCGCGCCACACGGCCTCGATGCCCTCGCCCAATTTCGCCCGGGTCAGCATCGCCTGCTGGTGCTGGATCTGGACCTGCCGGGGATCGATGGCATCAGCCTGCTTGGCCTGCTGCGTGCCGGTGCCGACGGTGAATGCTTTGCGGTTGCGGTCACCGCGCGCAGCGAAGTGGATCTGGAACAGCGTTGCCGCAACGCCGGATTCGCCGCCTTCTTGCGCAAGCCGATCACCGCCGCAGTCCTCGCGGCGGCGGCTCGCGACTGGGTCAAACCGAAACCGGTTGC
>PEUI01000345.1:10978-14446 GCA_002785585.1 Lysobacterales bacterium CG02_land_8_20_14_3_00_62_12 | reverse complement strand
GGAGAGAGGGGCAAAGCGCTTGGCCGTGACCAATAGCAGGGGTTGGCGGCGGTTTGTTGTGCCAAGCTGCTGCGGCTTTGCAGAGACTGTTGGTTGGCTCACTTCGTGCTGGAATCCCCGATGAAAAAATTATTGAAATGGTCGTCCTGGTTGCTGTTGACGCTGGTGTTGTTGGCGGGTTTGGCGTTCGTGCAGGTTTGGTACTTCAAGCCGGTGACGATCAATTTGTTCTACGGCAAGGTGTTCGCCAAGTTTGGTCTGCGCAGTCCGGAAATGCTGTCGTATATGCGCATTCTGCCGTCGTGGATGGATTTCTACAGCGATGATTTGGCCGACGCTTCGCTGGCCGAGGAGGAAATCGGCGCGCAGATGGTCAAGGAGAATCTGGACACTTTGCGCCGCTATGACCGTTCCGGACTGGATCGGGAAGCGCAGTTGTCCTACGACGTGCTGGAGAGTTTTCTGGCCAATCAGGTCGCCGGCGATGCGTTTCGCGGCTATGAGTTTCCGGTCAACCAGATGCAGGGCATTCAGAGCGGTTTGCCGAGCTTCATGACCGACGCCCATCAGGTGAACAATGTCGGTGATGCGCGCAATTACATCGCCCGCCTGGACAAATTTCCGCGCAAGTTCTCGCAGGTGATCGAGGGACTCGACCACTACCAGGCCAAGGGCATCGTGCCGCCGCAGTTTACCGTTGAGAAAGTGATCAAGCAGATGCAGGATTTTCGTGCGCTGCCAGCGCAGGAGAACACGCTCTATGTCAGCTTCAAAGAGAAGCTGGACAAGCTCGACGCCAAGCAGGTCGATGACGCTACCCGGGCCAATCTGCTGGCAGGGGTGGAGACCTCGATCAAAGACCACGTCTATCCGGCGTATCAACAACTGATTGATCATTTCACTGCGCTGCTGCCGAAGGCGCAAGGCAACTACGGCGCCTGGCATTTGCCGAATGGCGACGCCTACTACGCCTGGTGCATCCGCAATCACACCACCACCGATCTGAGTGCCGAACAGATTCATCAAATCGGGCTGACCGAAGTGACGCGGATCAGTGCCGAGATGGATGCGATCCTGCGCGATCAGGGTTTGAGCGAGGGCAGTATCGGTGATCGCGTGCGTCAGATCACCGCCGATCCGGCGCAGCTCTATGCCGATGACGATGCTGGGCGCAAGGCGATCATCGCCGACTATCAGCACATTCTCGATGAAGTGAATCAGGGGCTCGGCGGCGCCTTCGACATTCGCCCGAAACTGGGCGTGGAAGTGCGCGCGGTGCCGAAGTTCTCCGAGGCGACCGCGCCCGGCGCTTACTATTCCGGCGGCGCCTTTGACGGATCGCGTCCCGGCGTGTTTTACGCCAACTTGCGCGACGTGCGCGAGACGCCACGGCTGGGCATGCGCACGCTGTCGTACCACGAGGGCATCCCCGGTCATCACTTCCAGATTTCGATTGCGCAGGAATTGCAGGGCGTGCCGTTTTTCCGCCGCGTATTGCCGTTTACCGCTTATGCCGAAGGCTGGGCGCTGTACGCCGAGCGGTTGGCCTGGGAGTTGGGATTCGAGAAGGACCCGCTCGACAATCTGGGTCGGCTGATCGGTGAAATGATGCGCGCGGTGCGGTTGGTGGTGGATACCGGCATTCATGCCAAACACTGGACCCGCGAGCAAGCGATCGACTACATGCTGGCCAATACCGGCATGGGCGAGACCGAAGTTATCGCCGAGATCGAACGCTATTTTGTCAATCCGGGTCAGGCGCTGGCTTACAAGATCGGCATGTTGAAGATTCTCGAATTGCGCGAACGCGCACGCAGCGCACTCGGCGACAAGTTCGACATCAAGGCCTTCCACAATCAGGTGCTCAGCCATGGCTCGTTGCCGCTGAATCTGCTGGAACGCGTGATCGATGACTGGATCGCCGAGCAGAAATAGCTGCGTCGGTGCGCTGCTGCGCGAGTGCGCAGCAGCGCGCATCGGCGTCTGGCCTTGCGCGCCTGCGGTTACCGGCAATCAGCCAAGCGCACGCTGAACCTGCCAGCCAACGGTGCCGAGATAGGCGAGTAGCAGCAGTGTGCCGGCACGGCGACCGATGCGCATTTGCCGCCGCATGATCAGGTACAGCAACACGGTGAAGCCGATCATGATCGGGATTTCGATATGCTCCAATGCGGGTGCCACCGGCAGCGGCTGAATGCTGGCGGTAATGCCCAGAATGAACAGGATATTGAACAGGTTTGAGCCGATGATATTGCCGACGGCGATGTCGCTATGACCACGCCAGGCGGCCACCGCCGAAGAAGCAAGTTCGGGTAGCGAGGTGCCGATGGCGACCACGGTCAGGCCGATGATCAGCTCGCTGATACCGAGTCCACGCGCCACCTGCACAGCGGCATCGACCGCCAGCATGCCGCCGCCGATCAGGCCGGCGAGGCCGATGCCGAGCAGCCAGAGCGTGCTGCTCCCGCGCTGAGGCGGCGATATTTCTGCGCTGATCTCCGCCCGCACCGCCGCCGATTCCTGGCGACCGGAGCGCAGCACAAACCAGGTCAACGCAAATTGCGCGGCAAGCAGCAGCAGGCCTTCCCAGCGTGCCAGGATGCCGTCGCGCGCCAACAGCCAGAGCCAGCCGCTGGTCGCGATCAGCAGGGGGGTTTCCACGCGCAACATGCGCAGGTGGATCACCATCGGCGCGAGCAACGCCGATAGACCGAGGATCAAACCGATGTTGACGATGTTGCTGCCGACCACATTGCCCAGGGCCAGGTCGTAGTGGCCGGAGTAGGCAGCGGTCAAGTTCACCGCCAGTTCGGGCGCGGAGGTACCGAAGCCGACGATCACCATTCCAATCACGAACGAAGACAGGCCAAAACGCGCACCCAAACCAGCGGCGCCGCGGATGAACAAGTCGGCACCCACGGTAAGGATAATCAGGCCGAGAACAAAGATCAGGCTTGGCAGCCACATAGGTATTCCTTGGCAAAAGAGTGAAGACTTGGCTGCCGGGACGCCAATTTCAAGGGTCGCGTGGGTGATCAATCGGCGGCGCTGAGGGATTGATCCAGGCCAGCCGCAGCAGCCGCCACGCCAGTATTGTGGAGAAGGCAAGCCACAGGGCGACCCAGAAAAAAGCGGGAAGGTGGGTGATCTCGGCCAAGGTGTCCGCATCGGTGTGTGCGATGGTGCCGGTCGTTGGTAGCAGCACCGTGAACAGGCTGTTGTAGCCATCGAGCAGCAACTGCAAGGCCAGCACCCGCAGCAGCCAATCTTGCGCTGGCACCGACCACTTGGCTGCGGCCAGGATCAAAGCGCTCGCCAGCAGCAGACCGGCCAGAATGCCAAACCCGTTGCGCACGAACAGCAGGCAGAGCGCGCCCAGCGCCAGGCCCAAAACCAGCAGCAGCCGTGGTGCCGACCAGCGCCGCAAATGGCCCAACAACAGGCCCGCACCAAACAGCACGCTGCCGA
>PEUI01000345.1:2432-10950 GCA_002785585.1 Lysobacterales bacterium CG02_land_8_20_14_3_00_62_12 | reverse complement strand
GGCGCGGCCGGAAAGATCCGGGTGCACGGTAAATCGTACGAAGTCACCGCCGGTGAGCACCGCGGCGAGGCCATGGCTGAGTTCGTGGACAAAGGTACCGAACAGCCGAAATGGGAACACCAGCCAACCCAGCCACGGCACCTGCCAGAGACCGAGAATCAGCGCACTGAGCAAGAGCAATATCAGCAGTTGCGGCCGACTTTGGCGGTTGGTCGTGGTCGTCATTGACGCGTGTTCTCAAGGGTTCTGTGTGGGATCGCCACGATCAGCCGTTGCCGTGCGGTCAGCAGCGGGTGGCGCCGAGTGGGTGGTTGCCCTGACGGGCGCTCGGGTCGGCGCCGGCAGCGAACGCCGGATCACGCCGTGGCCGACGGCCGCAAACTTCGGTCGGCGCACAGTATAGGTGGCGTCCGGCGCCGCAGGCGAGCGGCTACAATGCGCGCCCCGAGCGGTATGCCTTGGCTAATTCGAATCCATCTTATGTCTCTACCCAACAGCGAAACGCTGCGACGCCGGACCTTTGCGATCATTTCGCATCCCGATGCCGGTAAAACCACCTTGACCGAAAAACTGCTGTTGTTCGGCGGCGCCATTCAGATGGCGGGTAGCGTCAAATCCCGCAAAGCCAGCAGGCACGCGACCTCGGACTGGATGGCCCTGGAAAAAGAGCGCGGCATTTCGATCACCTCGAGCGTGATGCAATTTCCGTATGACGGCCGCATCATCAATCTGCTGGATACCCCCGGTCACGCCGATTTTTCGGAAGACACCTACCGCGTGCTGACCGCGGTCGATTCGGCGCTGATGGTGATCGACTGCGCCAAAGGGGTGGAAGAGCGCACGATCAAACTGATGGATGTTTGCCGGATGCGGGCGACGCCGATCATGACCTTTATCAACAAGCTCGATCGCGAAGGGCGGGCGCCGATCGATTTGCTCGATGAGATCGAATCGGTGTTGAAAATCCAGTGCGCACCGATTACCTGGCCGGTCGGCATGGGATCGCGATTGAAAGGCGTCTATCACCTGCTGGAGCGGGCGGTGCATCTGTACGAGCCGGGCAAGAACTTTACGCGGCAGGATTCCACCATTCTCGGTATCGACGATCCGTCGCTGGTTGAGCGCATCGGCGCCGGCTTGTATCGGGAGTTGATCGGTGAGCTGGAATTGGTCGAGGGTGCCTCGCATCCGTTTGATCTGGATGCCTATCGTGCGGGCCGCCAGGCGCCGGTGTTTTTTGGCTCCGGGGTGAATAATTTTGGCGTGCAATTGTTGCTCGATTTCTTTGTCGAACACGCGCCACCGCCGCAAGCGCACGCGACCACCGCCGGCAGTGTCGCGGCGACGCATCCGCAGATGACCGGGTTTGTATTCAAGATTCAGGCCAACATGGATCCCAATCACCGTGATCGCGTGGCCTTCATGCGGGTTTGTTCCGGGCACTACGTGCAGGGCATGAAAGCCGTGCAGGCGCGCACCGGCAAAGAAGTGCGGCTGGCCAATGCGCTGACCTTCATGGCCTCGGATCGGGAAATTGTCGACGAGGCCTGGCCGGGCGATGTGATCGGTTTGCACAACCACGGCACCATTTCGATTGGCGATACGTTTACCGAGGGCGAGCTGCTGCATTTCACCGGCATCCCCAACTTTGCGCCGGAATTGTTTCGCCGCGCGCGCTTGAAAGATCCGCTGAAAATGAAGCAGTTGAGCAAGGGCTTGGCGCAACTTTCAGAAGAGGGCGCGACGCAGTTTTTTCGACCGTTGATGTCGAACGACCTGATTCTGGGCGCGGTTGGCACGCTGCAGTTCGAGGTCGTCGCCTATCGTTTGCGCGACGAGTACGGCACCGATTGCGTGTTTGAGAATGTGCAGGTGGCGACGGCGCGCTGGGTGCATTGCGAAGACGCGAAAATGCTCGCCGACTTCAAGGAAAAAGCGGCGATGAATCTGGCGCTGGATGCCGCCGGTGCGCTGGTTTACATCGCGCCGACGCGGGTGAATCTGCAATTGATCGAAGAGCGCTGGCCGCAGATTCGCTTTGCCACCACCCGCGAACACGCCACGGCGATTGATCTGGGTTGAGCAGTGTGGGCGCAGATGCGCTGGGCTTGCCCATCATCCTGCGACTGTCCGCAGTCGTCTGCCTTCTGTGTTCTGAATCGGCGCGCCGCGCTGATCCAGCCTGCACACGACTAACTATCGAAGTTGCCGCCGAACAGATGGTCGGGGGCTTCGCCGGATTCCAGCGATGCTGCAAACACCTGGTCGCCGGGTTCGAATTCGCCACGGAACAACGCGCGCTCGGCGGGGGCGACGGCCATGCCAGGCGGATTGGCGGTCTGCGGATGCATCAGCCGGGCACCACCGATGGCCATCAGTACGATGGCGGCGGATGCCAGCGCGGGGGCGAAGCGCACTTGCTGCCACCAGCCTTGCCAGCGTTCAACCAGCGTGGGTCGGGTGGCGGCGTGGAGTTCGGCGGCCAGTTCGGTGGACCAGTCTTGGCAGGCGGCGAGCAGTTGCAGGGCGCTGGACTGACTCGAGCTTCGCGCCAGGCCATGCAGCGCCGGCAGTTGCCGGTCTCCCAGCGATTGGCCGTTGGCCAAGGCCAGCAGTTCGGCGGCACTGAGGCGATGATCGGTGTCAGCGGCCGAGGTGGAAGTCGCCTGACGGTAGTGCCGCTTGAGTAGTTCGTCATTCATCGATCGCATCGGCGCCTAATTCCTTCAGTCTGATTTTGAGATCTTCGATGCCGCGGTAGCTGAGTTGTTGCGCTGCGGCCACGGTGCATCCGGTCAATTTTGCGATTTCGTCGGCAGAAAAACCTTGCAGTGCCAATTGCACCGGCAGTTGCCGACGCTCGGGCAGCTCGGCAATGCAGCGCAACAACAAACTGCCCCAACGACGATGGCCGGCCTGTCGTTCTGGCGACAGCGGCCCTTGCACACTGGGGTCGATCAGGGCTTCGAGCTCGGGTTCCAACGACTGCGCTTGGCGAATCTCGGCCCGCCTCAGCGCATCGATGACCGTGGTCGCAACCACCTTGTGTATGTAAGACGCAGGGAAGTCCAGAGTTTTGTCACTTTCCAGCATTTTCCACAACTTGATGCGGACTTCTTGCTCGATGTCATCGGCGTCCAGGCCTTGGTTGCGGCCGCAGTGGGTCTCCACCAGGGCGCGCAAACGAGCGCCATAGCGAAGCAAAATCTCTTGCAGGGGACTGCGGTTGCGGGGCGCCAAGGTCGATACCGGTTGCCGAAACGATGCGGATCGAAGGGGATCGATCCGGCGCGGCATGGTCGGGCAAGCCGGGATTTGGTGCAAGCAGCGTTTCGCCGAGCGGCCGCTGGCCGGGCGCGGTCCGGGCGCACGGCCCTGGTGCGCTTGTCTGGGCGGGATCGAGGCTTTACAGTCGCCGCCCCAGATTGCCGGAGTACGCCGTTGTCGCAGATGAAGAAAAAATCCTATTTGGCGGCCTTGGAAAAACTCCAGATCAAGCTCTGCGAAATGCAACGCTGGGTGCAGCAGTCCGACCAGCGCGTGGTGATTGTGTTCGAAGGTCGCGATACCGCTGGCAAGGGCGGCGCGATCAATTGTTTTACCCAGGTGCTCAATCCGCGATTCTGTCGGGCGGTGGCGTTGCCCAAACCGAACGAACGCGAGCGCACGCAGTGGTATTTCCAGCGCTATGTGGCAGAGCTGCCAGCGGCCGGCGAGATACTGCTGTTTGATCGCAGTTGGTACAACCGCGCTGGGGTCGAGAAAGTGATGGGGTTTTGCACTGATAGCGAATACAAGCGGTTTCTGGAGCAGACGCCGGTGTTCGAAAAAATGTTGGTGGATGACGGAATCTTGTTGCTCAAGTACTGGTTTTCAGTCGATCAGGAGGAGCAGGAAGCCCGCTTCGCCGAACGCATGGAAAACCCGATGAAGCGCTGGAAGATTTCACCCATCGACATCGCTGCGCGCGAGCGATACGACGACTACACCACTGCCCGCGATGCTTTTTTCAAGATTACCCACACCCGCCATGCACCTTGGTTGGTGGTCGATGCCAACGACCAGCGGCGGGCGCGACTGAACATGATCGCGCACCTGCTCGATAGCCTGCCGAAGTTTGTGCTGCCGGATGCCGAGCTGAAGCTACCGCCGCTAAAGCGTCGTCGGCTCGGCAAAGATGTGGTGGGTGCCAAGGCGATCAGCGTGCCGGCGCGCTATTGAGTGCCTCGTTCGGTCACGGTTGCGGCGATCAATAGCAGGCCGGGCGACTGACCGCGGTCAGCGCCGCAGCCGAACGCAGGAAGCGGTTGCCGCGGCCATCCGGATCGCTCAGGTCGATGCTGGCCGTGCCGGTGACCTCGGCGCAGGCGCCGGAAAATTGATGCGACAAAGTGCCCACGGGCTGGGCGCTGGCCGGCACCGGGGCGCAGCCTGGGCAGGCAGCGGTGAAGCTCGATAGCGTGAACATGGCATTGCCGTTGAGCGCGGGGGCGCTGCCTTGCGCCCAGCGCGGTTCACCACTGCCATCGAAATAATAGAGGGTGGCTACTTCTTGCGCGGCGTGCCCGCGTCCCTGCGCCGCCAAGGTCAGCGCCCAATTCGCATCGTCGGCACCGGCGGCCCACAAGCCATTGACGTTGACCGGGCTTTGTCCGCCGTCGCCCCAGTGCATCGGTTCGATGCACCAATGGGTTTCGTTGCCATCGATCTGCAAACTCAATTCGGCCAGTGCCAGCGCTCCACGGCGATCAATGCCGCTGGCGGCGCAGACCGGATCGTCGGCGCCGAGGCCAAAGCGCAGGGCGACGCTGCCGGATCGGGCGGGATCACGGCGCTGTGGCGGGTCCTGGTCAAACGCGTAGTGGTAGCGGGTGAGGCCAGCATCGTCGGCGTGAAAGTTCTGCCCATCGATGCTCCCCAAAGCGGTGTACCAGATCGGCCTGCCATCGGCGTCGTAGCTGCTGAGCAGAATCCGCCAGCGCGCACCGACCGCTTGCAAGTCGATGCCGTGGCCGCTGTGGCTTTTGTCCCACCAAAGCCCGGGCTGGATGTTGGCCTGCGGCAGTTGCGCGCGATAAATCCAGGCGCCATCGCCGTCATCGGAACCGGCAGCAAAGCCGCCGAAATAGAAACTTCGGCCTTGATCGTCCGGAAATGGCGAGGGCGCGATGGCGCGCACTGTGGCCAGTTTTTCGTCGCCAACCAGCGGCGATTGGTAGTCGTAGACCAGGCCATAGCTGTAGCTGGCAGAGTCCTGGCGCAGCAAATACCAGGCACCCCGTTGGCTGGCGTCGCTGCCGCCCAGGCGTTGCATGCCTAGGCCGATCGCCTGTACCTGATCGCCGGTCTCCGGCTGTGTCAGGGCGGTCCACTGCTGGTTGCCAAAACTGATTTGACTGGGCGCCTGCGGCCAGATGGCGGCAAACGCGGTGGTGACGGTGAACTCCAGATGGCGACGAAAGCCGTGTGCCGGATCCAGGCGCCAAATGCGACCGTCGCCATTTTCGCTGACCAACAAGTTTTCGGTGGCCGCGCCACTGGGATCGGGCACTGCTGCGAGCGCTGCCCAAACCGGGTTGGCACCGCCACCGCTTGGCAGTGCCGCGACCCGTCGCCAGCTTGGTGCCAAGCCATCAACGCGACGATAGAGCCCGGCATTGGCGCCGCTGATCAACGCGTAGGCATCGCCATTGGCGTTGACCAGGGCGACCACGTTGGCGCCGTTCAATTCATATTGCGCCGACAGCGTGGGCAGTGCCCCATCGATCTCTGCGGCGCGGATGCCGACACCGGCAAAACCCAGCAGCAGCACGTCGTGCCCCAGCGCCCGGTCGTGGTGCAGCAAAGTGGCGGCAAGCGCGCTTGCCGGCGCGTCGGCCAGTAATCGCCAGTCGCTGGCAGCCGCGCGCCAAAAAATCGGCGCTACGCCAGCGTCGTCGTTGCGATGCAGACCAAGCAGCAGCAGCGGGAGCCGAGCGGAATCGGTCGCAGCGGCAGCGTTCCCACGGTGTTCGATGACCGCCAGGTGGCTGATTTTGCCGGGAAACTCATCGCGCCATTGCCAGGCACCGGTGGTGCTGGTTTTTTCGAGCAGCCGCGTGTGCTCGCCCAGGCCGCGATCGGCAGCGTTGACGGCGGCCAGCAGGCGACCGTCGAAATTGACCAGAAATGGGACGGCTTCGCCACTCGCCAGTGGGTGATCGGCGTCGCTCTGACCGGCAGCGAAATCGACAGCAAAGTCCATGTTCTCCAGGCGATTCACTCGATCAAGCGTAAGGGCTGAGAGCCACGGCAATAAAGGATCGTCGCCTTCGACACTGCCCGCGGCATCCGCCGCGGGCAATCGGATAAAGGCACTGGCCGTGCCGATGGCGCGCAGCCGATCACGAAATTGTTCGATCGATTCCTGGCTGAGGGCGTCGGTAGCGGCTGAACTGATCAACAACAACGGCGGGGTCGCGGCGGCCCGCACCTGCGCCAGCGGAGAAACCTCCTGCCAGCTTTGGGGGTTGCTGCCGAAGCGCTCGAACCGGCTGCGCTCGGCGTTGCTCAGGCGGCGCATGCGGGCTGGCAGATCGAGGCTATCGGCATCCAGCAAGACCACACCGTTGAATGCCTTGGGGCTTAATCGAACGCCTTGCAGCCAGCGCGGGTCAACGCTGAGCAAGGCCGCCGCATGTGCCGCAGCGCCCGCGCCGAGCAGCACCATCCGGCTCGGGTCGGCATTGATTTCGGCGCTGTGACGGTGCACCTGCGCAATAATTTCGGCGTAACGCTTGAGCGTATCCGGGTAGCTTGCCAGCGCTGGCGGCGGCACGCTGACCAGCACGTAGCCGTGCGCCAGTAATCGCTCGGCTTGGGTTGAGAATTGGCGTTCGGCGGCACCGCCGGTATTCGGGTCACGGAGCCAGATCAGCAACGGATGCGGTCCCGGCGTCGCGGGTGCGTCGATGGTCAGTCGCTCTGTCGGGTCGGTCGCCGACCACAGCACGTCGCGGTGGGTGCCCGCCAGCACCGGCAGGGAAACGATCAAGGCAAGCAGGGGCAAGCGACGTAGCAGCATGGGGCGAAGGGTAGCAGCCTGGCGTTTGGGCCAATCGGGTATCGGTGCGGGATGGCAGCGGCGCGGCGCTATTCAGGGCTCGGCCGCCATGACCCGCCTCGGCGGCGGCATGAATGCCAGCTTGGGCACACCCGGGGGTATCGTTGACAGACTGGCATCTGGCGATAACATCGGCTTTCGCACCTTAACTTAAAGAGGGGAATGGCTATGTCCAAAGTGATGCTGATTGGGATCTTCGCCGTCGGTAGTTTGCTCGCGGCTTCGGTCTGCCGGGCGGAGTACATCGCCTACAGCACGGTCAACGGCCAGGAAATTCCCTTGCCCCAGGATCTGACACCGGTGCACACGCTCAATCTGGTCAATCTGACTTGGAGCAATTTTGCCGGTTCGCGCACCCGCATGGCGGTGAGCAAGGTCGATAACACCACGACCTATGCCAGTTACAACGTCGGTGGCGATACCGAATACGACGTCGGCACCGCTACCGTGCCGATCAATGGCATCGAGGCGATGATTACCGACGCGATGAACCGCACCAATCGCTTCCGCATGGTGGAACGTCAGGCGGTGGGCCACATTTTGCAGGAACAGGATTTTGGTGCCAGCGGTCGCGTGGCACAGCCGTCGGCCGCGAAGACCGGCAACGTGCTCGGCGCCCAGTTCTTGCTGGAAGCGGTCATCACCAATTACGAGGCCGGCGTCTCCAACAAGAAAGTGGGTGGTGGCATCGGCGGTTTGCTGGGTGGCAGAACCGGCGCCATCCTGGGTGGCATCGGCGTTTCCAAGTCCACGGCTGCTTTTGGCATGAACATCCGCCTGGTCGATGCGGCCACCAGCGAGGTCGTTTTCACCAAGCAGATCAATCGTGAAATCAAGCAATCCGGGCTGACCTTCGGCGCTGGCGGATTCGGCGGTGGTGTGGCACTCGGCGGTTTCGCCGGTTCGTACACGCGCACACCGATCGGCCAAACCGTGTTCGCTGCGATCAACGAAGCCGCCTACGAACTGATCCAGGCCATTGGTGCGCAATCGGCAGCGGGTTCGGTAATCAAGGTCGAAGGCCGCAACGTTTATCTGAATCTGGGTGTTGGCGCCGTGCAAGTCGGTGACCGACTGACGCTGAAGCGGCCGGGTTCGGCCCTGATCGACCCGGAAACCGGCATTTCACTGGGTTCGGAAGACGAAGAAATTGGTACCGTGCACGTCGATCAGGTCAAAGACAAGTTCAGTATCGGCTCGGTCAATGCCTCCAGAAAGCCGGTCAAGGCCAAGGACCGGGTGATTTCGCAGCGGGCACCGCAATCGTTGGAGTTCGGTGTGCTGGTGCCGGAGTTGCAAAAGGCCCCAGGCAAGACCAAGGCCAAGTCCACCCGTCGCTAGACTGGGTTGAGGCGGGGCAGGGCGGTTGCGTTCAGCCGAACCGCCCGGCCTGTTCAGCCGAGTAGCCATCGGCTC
>PEUI01000345.1:0-2417 GCA_002785585.1 Lysobacterales bacterium CG02_land_8_20_14_3_00_62_12 | reverse complement strand
ACTGGCTTTTTTTTGCAAAAAAGTCGTGCTAACTTTCGCGCCGTTGGGTTTGCCAGCCACCCGCCGGTGGCTGGAACCGGGTCGCCAGTCGGGTCGGTCGGCGCTGATGGACAGTGTTGACCCCAGCCATTGTCAGACTGAAGTGACCTGCGTTCGCGCAATCCCAGCAAGTGGCCGCAGCGCGGCGTTTTTGGTTTCAAGCCATTCGGAGAGAGCGCAATGTCGGATCGTGAGGTTGGCACCGTCAAGTGGTTCAACGACGCAAAAGGTTTTGGTTTTATCGCACGCGAAGGGGGCGCAGATGTGTTTGTCCATTTCCGCGCGATCCAGGGCAGCGGTTTCCGGTCCTTGCAGGAAGGCCAAAAAGTCAGTTTCAAAGTGGTGGAGGGCCAGAAAGGCCTGCAAGCCGAGGACGTGATGCCGGTCTGAGTGGCCGGCCGGGTGACTGCAACAACGCCGGGCTATCCCGGCGTTTTTTTGGGTCTTTGGATTCAGCGCAAGCGGACGAACCGTGAGCCACGAAGGGCCGCTCGATCAAGGCGCTGGCGCGCGCTCGAACAAGACGCCAAAAGCCACTCGAAGTCGCTCATCCAACGGCGCCCGCTCGGGCGCGGCGATGCCGCCCAGCGCCAGCCAATCCAGCCAAAGTGCGCTTGCCACGGGTGCCGCTCCGCCGCCCAGGCGATTGGCCAGGCGTTCCATTTGCAGTTGCTTGCGCAGACCGACCGAGGCCGCTGGTGAATCGATTCCGGCGAGAATCTCGGCTTGCACCGCCAGCCGCTCGAGGCGGGCGCAGGCCGCTGGATCAGTGGTCGTCGCGCGCTGTTGAAGGCTTGCCAAATGCGCGTTCAGCGCCTTCTGTTCGGCGTTGGGAATCGCCGCTTCGGCGAGCACTACTTGCCACTCGGCGCAGGCCTCGGCGCGGCCCTGTGGGTCGGCGATTGCAGCGCACGCCAGCAAGCGCTGGTGCAGCTCCAGCACGCGCTGGCGGGCGGCCCGATGACTGGCGGATTGCATCGTTTGACGCCGCAGCGCGAGCGCGGCCAGTGCTTGATCGTAAGCGCGTTCGTCGTCGCGGCTGCTGCCAGTCAGTGCTTGCCAACGCAGTTTCAGTGCCGCCAGCGTCGTGTCGAGTTGCCCCAGGTCAGCGGGGTTCGTGGCTAGATCGCGCAGCGCTTGCAGAATGTCGCTACGTGCCTGCCGTTCACTTGCGGCGGCGCTGGCGCAGGCTTGTTGTTCGGCTTGGGCCTGGGCGAATACCGGATCGACCAGCCGACGAAACTCGGTCCATAGGGCGTCGTCGGTTTTGCGATCACTGTGGGCCAGGGTTTTCCATTTAGCCATCGCCGACTTCGCCGCCGAGACGGCATCGGCGCCGTTGGCGGCGAGCAATTGTCGCCGGGTTTGGGCGATGAACTTTTGCTTGTCGGCAACCACACCGTCGTGGTGCGTTTGCAGCCGCAGGTCAAGCGCTTCTTTGGCCTGGCGCAGGCGCTCACTCAGTGGCTTGCGGTCGCGGCCGCTGAGTTCGTCGAGTTCGCGCCAACGCTCGATCAACTGACGGCGCAGACCAGCGGCGGCGGTGGCGGTCGGCTCCGCCGTCAGCGCTTGTTCGATGCCAGCGATGAACGCTTGCAAGTCCTGATGTTTGCGGGCGCGCAATTCACCACGCTTTTCCAGATACGGCCGCGCCGGTTGCAGGGCTTGGTCGCAGAGGCTGCGGAAACGCTTGTCGAGCGCGGTTTCAGCCGTGCTGACCCGGCTCGGGTCGCGCTCGGCGTCGTGCCACTGCTGCCATTGGGCTTGCGCGGCTTTGACCCGGTTGAGCACGGCATCGGGATGTTCGCCGCTGCCGATGCTGGCGTGGATCTGCTCACAGAGTTGCTTGCGCTGGGCGTCATTGGACCAGTGCTGCCAGCGGGCGAGTTGATCGAAGTCCTGGTCGATGGATGTGATCGGCGTCGCCCGTGTCGGCGCGCCAGCGGCGGCCAAACTGGCCAACAGCGCATGCGCCTGTCTGCGCAGTTCGCGGGCCTGGCGCAATTGGCCATTGGCGACGGCATCGGCATACCCCTGAAGGCATTGCCGCAGTGCTTCTTGCAGTCGGCTGCGTTCGGCGAGACTCGCTGCCTGCCGCGCTTGCGCGGCACTCAGCCAGTCGCCGATGCGCTGATCGAGCAAATCATTGGCGGCGTTCGGGAGCGCTTCGGCGAGGGCTTTGCGGCGCGCCAGCTGGAGTGCCGAGATTTGTCCTGCACTGGCCGCGCTGGCATCACCCAGCGCGGTGGCGATGGCTTGCAGTGCCGCGCTGGCCAGCTCGGGGTCGGCGTCGCTGGCAGCAGCGACCACCACGTCGTCAGCACTTTCGGTAACTGCTTCCGCAGCCGCCCCGCCGCCAGCGGTGGTATTTGCGGTGG
>PEUI01000333.1 GCA_002785585.1 Lysobacterales bacterium CG02_land_8_20_14_3_00_62_12 | reverse complement strand
GCTCGTGGTGAAAGTGTAATTGGCGGTCGGTGCGACGTTGCCGCCGCCGCTGCCCTGGGTGACCCACACCGGCGCAGACCACAGAATCTTGCCGTCGTCCTGCACCAGTCGCGCGTAATAGAAGTGCGTTCCGACCGTCGGCGTGATGGTCGCGGTCGCGGCACTGACCAGGGTGGTGACGGTGCCGTTGCGACCCGGTACGCCCTCGAGGATCTGCGCCGATGCCACCGTGCGACCCAGGCCGTTGGCAAAGTTGGCGACCAGATTCAGTGCGCCGGTATTGCTGAAACGCTCGCCCATCAAGTGACCATTGGCGGTCAGTACCAGTTGCGAGTTCTTGTCGCTGGTGGCAAACACCCGACGCGCCTTCAAGGCATCGAAAAATGCCGTCTTGCTGAGCGCGCTGCCATTCGGAATCAACACCCCGGTACGGTTGGTCCAGCTCATCCCCCAGTTGGCGCAATGATTGTCCTGATTGGTCGCCGGGGCGATGTGATAGCCGCGTTCAAGCAGGGTTTTGAAGGCGGACTCATAAGTACTGCGGCCGGTTTCGGTCTCGGTGGTGTTTTTGGAAAATGCCGATGAGTTTTGGATTTCGGCCAACACCATCACCTGATCGCCATCGGCGTTATAGGCCAGTGCGGTACCACCGATGAGGAATTGTCCACTGGACGCCGGATGGTTGAACTGCCCGATAAAGCCCTTGCCGAGCATGGTCGAGTACAGGGTCTGGTAGTCGCTCTTGGCAACGAAGGTGCTACCGAACAATTGACCGCTACTGTTGGATTCCCAGCCAAACAACTCGGTGGCATTGAGGATATTGAGATGACCGCCATTGTTGATCACGCCCCATTCCATGCCGTACAAGGCGAGAAACCCGGGATTGGCGCTGTTGAACGTATTGGAAGCGGCGACGCCATTGGCGTAACGGGTGATGGCAGCGCTGGCGCTGGCGGCGGTGTTGGTGCCCGAGGACCCGTCGAAATAATGGTTGTGCTCACTGGCGGCGGAAAAATCCAGCCCGTGGGCGCGGGCATAGACAAAGCCGTCGTTGGGGCCAAAGGCACCGCTTTGTGCGGGTTGCGAACCGGAGCAGGTGGCGATCGCGCCGCCGCCATCCGAGTCATTGCTTTGGGTGTGCAGATTGCCAAAGTAGACGGTGTAAGGCAGTGACCCGAGGGCACCCTGGGACTTGGCGGCGCCGGTGCTGGTCGGCAACGCGCGAAACGTCGGCATCGCCACTTTCGGCGGGTTGCCAACGTGAACCTCCCACTGCTGGACGACGGTGTCTTTGGCGTTTTGCAACACGCGATCGACCCGCTGCTCCAGGTTTCCGGCGGTGGTGCGCACTAACACCGGATCACCGGCGCTGGCGGTCAATCGCACTTGATAAAAACCAGTCGCCAGGGCGCGCTCCGATTGACCTCGTCCACTCCACGGCACATTCACTTCGACGAGTTTCTGAAACAGCCGCTCTTCGCCGTACCAGGAGCGAATCGTCTGCTTGCCATCGGCACTGAGCAAGTCCACCCGCCAGGCCACCGTCGAGGGATCGCGGGCATCGATAAAGCTGAAACCCAATTGAAAATCGCGGGCCTCCTGAACTTGGCCGCGAAACGGCGCATACAGCGTGGCCTCAAACTCATGGTGATCGGGACTGACCGCCAGAACGTTCGGCGCGATCACGGCCAAGGCCAATCCGAGCGCGACCAAACGCGCGTGTAGACGCTTGCTGAACATGGGTAACTCCCCGCAACAATAGGATGCACAATCAGAGCACCTCACGGTGCCGGCTTTTCAGTCCAGGGTTAGCCCTTAAGCGGACTGCTGGCGATCCTTTGCCGGGTTCAGCAGCTCGCCGCTGCTGATTGGAATGGCACTCTGACCACCGCCAGTGACGCCTTGATGACAGCACCAGAGTGCGCGCTTTGTAGCGGCTGCGAACGGCAAAGTCGCGCTGCACTGCGGCATAAACCTTGGCGGTGATCGCGGTCGGGCTATTTTTTTGCGGCGATTACCACCACCACAGTGCCCGGCCACAGGTCGTGCCACATGCGACGCTTGCGGTCGAACAGCGCCCAGCCAAGGCCGATGCCAGCGCAGGCCAAGGCAACCAAACCGAACGCAAAGCGCCCGCTGGCGGCGCGAAAACTGAGCAGCGCACCCGCCTCGGTCTGCACCCGCAACCGCCAAGCGCGCATCCCGATGGTCGCGCCACCCCGATGCCAGGACCAAGCGTAGTAAGCGACGGTGACGCCGATCAGCGTCAATCGATACAGGCTTTGCAGCGGCTCTTGCTGCAAACGTGCTTGGCCGTGACTAAATGGCATCCACAGCGCCGTGGCGATCATCCACAAGGCGACCAGCGGAAATAAATCATAGAGTCCCGCCAACAGGCGTTTCCAGAGCGGAGCGTAATGGGCGGCGGGAGTCATCGGCATCGATCAACGGCCACGATTTCATTCGACCAGAATCATTGGAATCACCGCTTTGTCGGCGCGCGCCAGTGGTAGCGGCCCACTGCCGAAAATTGCCCGGCAGCATTGCCCAACCTTTACCGGCGATCACCCAACTCAGCCGCACATTCTGGCGCCACGGGACACTCGAAAGGCGCAGATTGATGCGACTATATCGGGGCCTCTCCGCCGCCGCTACCAACCATTGTGCCGCCCAAGCGCCTTGCCAAACACCGACAACCGATGCCCTCATCGAGCAACCTTAGCTTGACTACCTCCAAAACCGCGGCCGCCGTGATCGACGCCGCACTGGAACAAATCTGGTCCGAGTCCGGGTTGGCGGCCAATACACTCTCGGCTTATCGCAGCGATCTGCTGCTGGCTGAAGCTAGCTTGCAGCAGATCGGCAAAACCTTGCTGACGGCGCACCGCGAAGACCTCTACCAGGTGCTGGCGGCGCGGCTGGAAAGCGGTGTATCCGCGCGCAGCAATGCGCGCCTGTTGTCGGCGATGCGTCAGTTTTATCGCCTGCAACTGCGTCTGCACCGAATCGATGCCGAGCCCACCGCCTTGATTGAATCGCCGAAATTACCCAAGTCGCTGCCCAAGGGATTATCGGAAGCCGAAGTCGATGCCCTGCTGGCAGCGCCCGATCCGGCGCAGCGCCTGGGCTTGCGGGATCGCGCCATGCTGGAACTGCTTTACGCCAGCGGACTACGCGTTACCGAATTGGTGACGCTGACTACCGATCAGCTCAATCTGCGTCAGGGCGTCGTGCGCGTCATCGGCAAAGGCAGCAAAGAGCGACTGGTGCCGATCGGTGAAGTAGCGGTGGAATGTCTATCGGCGTACCTGCACAGCGCCCGTGTCGAGTTGCTCAAAGGGCGCAGCAGTCCAACGGTATTCGTCAGCGCCCAGGGCCACGGCATCAGTCGGCAGCGGTTTTGGCACAGCATCAAACACTACGCATTGATCGCCGGCATCAGCCATGCGGTCACCCCGCACGGCTTGCGGCATTCGTTCGCAACCCACTTACTCAACCACGGTGCCGATTTGCGGGCGCTGCAAATGTTGCTCGGCCACAGCAGCCTATCGACCACACAGATCTATACCCTGGTCGCCAAAGAAGGCCTCAAACGCTTGCATGCCGAGCACCATCCGCGCGGTTGAACGGACAGCAAAAAATACCGACCAGAACGCCCTCAGAATAGAAAGCACCCCAAGTGCAGCGCGCCACTGTCGATCACCCCAACAAATCCACCATCCAAAACATAAGTTGGTGGTGAAGCGCAGCGGGTACTCGGTTGGTCGAAGGCCTGGTAGCTGGTCTCAGTCACAAAACCGCGCGGGTTGGTGGTGCGGGTGCGGAAGCCAGTGAGATATTCGGTGTGGCTGCCGAGGGCGCCGAGCTCGGACGTAGCACTGCGGGTCAAGGGTCGTGACAGCATGTCGTAGGTACTGCTGACGCCCGCGCTGAGCGTGGTGTAGCTGCTGGCGGTGCTGGCCAGATAACCGGGATAGGCGCTGAACACGATCCGGCTCTCGGCGTCATAGG
>PEUI01000057.1 GCA_002785585.1 Lysobacterales bacterium CG02_land_8_20_14_3_00_62_12 | reverse complement strand
AGATGCTGACCAACGCCAGCTACTTCGCCTTCACCGCCACACCCAAGAACAAGACGCTGGAGATGTTCGGCGCGCCGCTGCCGCCCGATGCCGAGGGCAAGATCAAGCACCGGCCGTTTCACAGCTACACCATGAAGCAGGCGATCAAGGAGGGCTTCATCCTTGATGTGCTCAAGACCTACACGCCGGTGGACAGCTACTACAAGCTGGTCAAGAAGACCGAGGACGACCCCGAGTTCGATACCAAGCGGGCGAAGAAGAAGCTGCGCCGCTATGTGGAGAGCCACGACCACGCGATCCGGCTCAAGGCCGAAATTATGGTCGATCATTTCCACGAGCAAGTGCTGGCGACTGGGAAAATCGGCGGGCAGGCGCGGGCGATGGTGGTGACCAGCGGCATCGAGCGGGCGATCCAGTACTACCACGCCTTCAAGACGTATCTGGTGGAGCGCAAGAGCCCGTATCAGGCGATTGTCGCGTTCTCCGGCGAGCACGAATACGGTGGCGCGAAAGTCAGCGAGGCAGCGCTCAATGGTTTTTCAAGCGGCGACATCGCCGGGAAGATCCAGACTGACCCGTACCGTTTTCTGATCTGCGCCGACAAGTTCCAGACCGGCTACGACGAACCGCTGCTGCACACGATGTACGTGGACAAGCCGCTCGCCGGCATCAAGGCGGTACAGACCTTGTCGCGGCTCAACCGCGCCCACCCGCAGAAGCACGACTGCTTCGTGCTCGACTTTCAGAACAACAGCGAGGCGATCACCGTCGCCTTTCAGGACTACTACCGCACCACGCTGTTGGCCGAGGAGACCGACCCGAACAAACTGCACGACTTGAAAACGGCGCTGGATGCAGCGCAGGTGTACTCGCCCGAGCAGGTGCAGCGGCTGGTGACGTTGTTTCTCGGTGACGCCGAGCGCGACCAGCTCGACCCGGTGCTCGATGCTTGCGTGGTGGTCTACAAGAACAGTCTCGACGAAGACGGCCAGGTGGATTTCAAGGGCAAGGCCAAGGTGTTTTGCCGCACTTACAGCTTCCTGTCGTCGGTGATTTCCTACAGCAACGCCGAGTGGGAGAAACTGTCGATCCTGCTCAATCTGTTGGTGCCCAAGTTGCCGGCACCGCAGGAGGAGGACCTCGCCAAGGGCATCCTCGATGCCATCGACATGGATAGCTACCGCGTCGAAAAGAAGGCGGTGCTGAAGATCGCGCTGGCGGATACCGATGCGGAGATCGAGCCGGTGCCGACCGACGCGGGCGGCCGCAAGATCGAACCCGAGCTCGACCGCCTCAGCAACATCCTCAAGACGTTCAACGAGCACTTCGGGACGACGTTTACCGATTCAGACCGCATTTTCCGGCACATTCGCGACGATATCGCGCCCAAGGTCGCCGCCGACGCGGCCTTCCAGAACGCGAAAGCCAACACCCCGCATACCGCGCGCCTTGCCCACGACCAGGCGCTCGGCAAGGCGGCACAAGGCTCCATGAAAGATTTCACGCAGTTCTACAGGCAGTTCGTCGAGAATGAGTCGTTCAAACGATTTGTCGGCGACATGGTGTATGCGATCACCAATCCGTAAGCGACCACCAACGCAGGCTAACAACAGCACGAAGCCCAGGACGAAGCCCAGAGGACGAAGCCCAGAGGACGAAGCCCAGAGGACGAAGCCCAGGACACCCACACTTCCGAAATTTCCTACCCAAAATTCAGTGTTTGCCCGATGTCGAGGTAAGGCTGGTGCTTTCGCATGGGTGTCCGGTTGCTTTCTCCTGATCGACACGGAGCGCCGGGCGCTGGGCGTGGCCGGTAGAGCGTGGGCGTCGCGATATCTCCGCAAAGCGAGGGTATCCGGCTGCTTCGGCCTTTGCTTCCTCCCGGTTGCTTCGAAGCGCGGGTGTCCGGTTGCTTCGCGATAAAGCCGTGCAGCGCCGGTCACCTCTACGTTCGGTGTGACAGGCTATGTCGCGTTACAATTCTGTTCGTTCTGTTTCGGAGACCAATCATGAATTTCAGCATCGAATGCGAGGAAGAGGTTGATGGTCGCTGGATCGCTGAGGTTCCTCAGCTTCCCGGCGTCCTGTGCTACGGCAAGACTGCCGATGACGCCATGGCAAAGGCAGAGGTGCTTGCCCTCCGTGCCATGGCTGAACGTCTTGAGCAAAGCGAGTCGCGTCCCGTCGAGATCAACATCTCCCTACCCCTCGCCGCATGAGTCATTGGCCGTGTGTCAGGGCCAAGCGTTTGCTGGCGGCTCTATTTGGCATTGGGTGGAAACTCAAGCGACAGTCTGGATCACACCGCACGCTGTCACGCGAAGGATGGCCCGACGTCGTCTTCGCATTTCACGATGACGAAGAAATCGGTCCCCGGATGCTGGCTCGTATCGCCAAGCACACTGGCATTACTCCAAGCGACTTGTAGTCCTGACAGTATTCTCGGCGCCGCCGAACCCATCATTCCACTGGGCGCAGCCCCCCCCGTGCCAAGCTCCCCTGGACAACTACCGCTCCCAAATTACTGAAGGAGAAGCCCAGAGAAGAAGTCCAGGACAGAAGTCCAGGACACCCACAATTCCGAATTGTCCTGGACTTGCGTCAGCCATCTCGCCTTCGTCCTGTTTCGGTTTTTACCGGAAAAGTGGGTGTC
>PEUI01000090.1 GCA_002785585.1 Lysobacterales bacterium CG02_land_8_20_14_3_00_62_12 | reverse complement strand
GGGAGCATAGTCGGACTATGTGACGCTTTGTGCAACGACGCAGGCGGGCGAAAGAACCAGCAAGATGGGTAAGTTATTTCTGCGCGACGCCTTAGCCCACCCCCTGCCATCCCGCCGCTGGCAGGCAAGAAGCCGACGGCGCCGCTACCCATGCCCCTGGGTAGCGGTCGCCGTGTCGGCGACGCCCTCCCACAGGAAAAAAATCTTGGCCGATGATCGACACCGGCTACGGTACCGGGTGCGCGCCGGTCGCGTCGCCCGCAAACTCTGAGCTGTTGCGTCCATACAACAGCTTTATGGCTTTTTTCTGGCAAAAGGGTTCCGTCGCGGCGGGGCAACATGTTATCTTTGTCCGGTCTGCCTGCCCGAATCCTGGACTCAAGCCCCAACATGATCAAACAGCGCACCCTGAAGAATGTGATCCGCGCCACTGGCGTCGGCATCCATTCCGGCCAAAAGGTGTTCATGACGCTGCGCCCGGCAGCCCCCGATTCCGGCATCATTTTTCGTCGCATTGACTTGCCCGAGCCGGTCGAAATCAAGGCCTGCACCGCCAATGTCGGCGATACCTCACTGTCTACCACGTTGCTCGCCGATGGCGTGCGCATCGCCACCGTCGAGCACCTGCTGTCGGCGCTGGCCGGCCTTGGCATCGACAATGCCTACGTCGATCTATCCGCGTCGGAAGTGCCGATCATGGACGGTAGCGCCGGCCCATTCGTGTTTCTGCTGCAATCTGCCGGCATCGAAGATCAGGCCGTCGATAAGCGCTTTATTCGCATCAAGAAGGCGGTCAGCGTCAGCGATGGCGACAAATGGGCCCGATTCGATCCGTTCGATGGCTTCAAAGTCGGCTTCTCGATCGAGTTTGCCCACCCCACCTTTTCCACCAAGACATCCACCGCCGAGATCGATTTCTCGACCACCTCGTTCGTCAAAGAAGTCAGCCGCGCCCGCACTTTTGGTTTCATGCGCGACATCGAAATGCTGCGTGAGCGCAATCTGGTGCTCGGTGGCAGCATCGATAACGCAATCGTGCTGGATGACTACCGGGTGCTTAACGAAGATGGTCTGCGCTACCAGGACGAGTTTGTCAAACACAAGATTCTGGATGCGATCGGCGATCTGTACCTGCTCGGGCACAGCTTGGTCGGGGCGTTTTATGGCTTCAAATCCGGCCACAAATTGAACAATCTGTTGTTGAAAACGCTGCTCGCTGATCGCGATGCCTGGGAAGAAGTCAGCTACCCGGATACCGCCAGCGCACCGATCTCCTACGTCCAACCGGCGCAGGCAATCTAAAGTGGCGCAGGTTTTGCGAGTGGCGCCAGTCGCGGCATCGAATCGTGTGGGTCAGCAGGTAGTAGTGGGTAATTTTACGGCGGTGATCGGGCCAGTTTCAGCATCAGCTCGCTGAGTTCTGGATCGAATGCAGCCTGGGCTGCGGCTTGCAAATGCAGTGCCGCAGATTGCGATAAGGTTTTGGGTGCGGGCTTTGCGGTAGCAACCCGTGAGGGAATGGTTTTAATCAACAGTTTGCCCAACGGCGAACCCCAAGCACGGCTGGCCGACTCGAGTATTCGGGTCTGTTCCAGCCGCAACCGGGCCGCCACTGGGGCAAGCGTCGTGGTGAGGACCAGCGTGCCGGAACGAACATTGGCGAGCACAAACTCCGCCGATTCGGGCCAGGCCAGCTGGAGGCGCAACTGGAGATCGACCCGACGCAGGCGAGCGGCATGGTCGAGCAAAGCGGAAAGTGTGGGCGTCTTCGCAGACAGTGCTAATTCTGGCTGTGACGATGATCCAGTACGTTTCGTAGCCGGTGGCATGGGTTTCCTTAAAGTTCAAGGTTCCAAGTACAACATATGAACATCATTATCGTCTCCAAACCGTTCGCCAGCACACGCATTTTGCGGCTTGGCGATCGACGCCAGCACTGGCTGGCCATTGCTGCAGTCGCGCTGATGTTGACCGGCGTGCTGGCATTGGGAACCTTTATCGGCGCGCGCTTCGTTGGCCCGGACCATTTGCGTAGTCAGTTGCTCGGCGCCCGCAGCCAGCTGGACCAGCAAAAGTCCGAAGTGGATCGGCTCAATGGCATGGTTACCCGAGACATGGGCGCGCTGGCGGTCAAGCTCGGCCGCATTCAGGCGGAGTCGACCCGCATCAATGCACTCGGTGAGCGCCTCGCCAAGCTGGGCAAACTTGATGATGGCGAGTTCGATTTCAGCAGCGAACCTGGCCTCGGCGGCCCGGTCCAGGACTCGATCGCGGAATCGGTTCCACCCGATCAATTTTCTGCTGAATTGTTCCGGCTGCAGCGGCAGCTCGCCCAGCAAACCCAACAACTCACGCTGCTCGAACGCCTGCTCGAAGACCGTTCCATCGATCAAAGCATGATGCCCTCCGGTATTCCGGTGCACACCGGCTATGTCTCTTCACGATTTGGCTATCGCCACGACCCGATCAATGGTTCGCGCGAGTTTCACAGCGGCATCGACTTCAACGGCAAGCTCGGCGATGACGTACTCGCCGTGGCCGGCGGCGTGGTGTCGTTTTCCGGGCAGAAAAGCGGCTACGGCAATGTCGTCGAAATCGATCACGGCAATGGTTATGTCACCCGCTATGCCCACAATTCGCGGCTACTCCTGCAGGTAGGCGACCCGGTTCGCCCGGGCGACGTGATCGCCAAGGTCGGCTCGACCGGCCGCTCCACCGGCACCCATGTACACTTCGAAGTCTGGGAAAATGGCCGCGTGGTCAACCCGCTCAACTTCATTCAAGGCCAACGTTGACCGCTTGAATGTTGCGCTAGCGGCCCCAATCATTGCATTTCTTCCGCCGCCGCCAAGGCGGCGCGGCATTTCTGACTTTTGAGTTATCGACCAACCCATGTTCAACAATCTGCTTACTCGCTTGTTTGGTAGCCGCAACGAACGCCTGCTGCGCCTGATGCAGAAACAAGTCGATGCCATCAATGCGTTGGAACCCGGCCTCAAGTTACTTAGCGACGACGATCTGCGCGCCCGCACCGCGCTATACAAAGCCCGTTTTGCGGCCGGCGAAACGCTCGACGCGCTGTTGCCGGAAGCCTTCGCCACCATTCGCGAAGCCGCCCGCCGGGTCCTCGGCATGCGCCATTACGACGTGCAGTTGATCGGTGGCATCGTCTTGCACCAGGGCAAAATTGCCGAGATGCGCACCGGCGAAGGCAAAACCTTGGTCGCCACCCTCGCCGCCTATCTCAATGCGCTCGCCGGTCAAGGCGTGCACATGGTCACGGTAAACGACTATCTGGCGCGTCGCGATGCCGCCTGGATGGGCAAGATTTACACCTTCCTCGGCATGCAGGTCGGCGTCGTCGTGCCAGGCATGAACCCGGAAGACAAGCGCGCCGCCTACGCCGCCGACATCACCTATGGCACCAACAACGAATACGGTTTTGATTATTTGCGCGACAACATGGCGCTGTCCAAGGATGAGCGCTACCAGCGCGGGGCGTTCTTTGCGATCGTCGATGAAGTCGATTCGATCCTGATCGACGAGGCGCGCACGCCGCTGATCATTTCTGGCCCGGCAGAAGATTCACCGCAGCTCTATCTCAAGATCAACCAGGTCGTGCCGCGGCTGACCCAGCAACAAACCGAAGAAGGCCCCGGCGACTATTTCGTTGAAGAGAAGCAGAAGCAGGTCAACCTGTCCGAACAGGGCATGGAAAACGTCGAGCAGCTACTGCGCCACGACAAAATCATCGGCGCCGAAGAAGGCCTCTACGACGCCAACAATTTGGCCGTGGTGCATCATCTCAATGCCGCCTTGCGGGCACACGCGCTGTACCACCGGGACACCGATTACATCGTGCGCGATGGCGAAGTCATCATCGTCGATGAGTTCACCGGGCGCACCCTGGCCGGCCGCCGCTGGTCTGATGGTTTGCATCAGGCGGTAGAAGCCAAGGAAGGCGTGCCGATCCAGCGCGAAAATCACACGCTGGCGTCGATCACCTTTCAGAATTATTTCCGGCTCTACAAAAAGCTTTCCGGCATGACCGGTACCGCCGATACCGAGGCTTACGAATTTCAGCAAATCTATGCGCTTGAGGTCGTGGTGATTCCCACCCACCGGCCGATGGTCCGCAAGGACGAGCCCGATCTGGTGTTTCTGAAAGCCAAGGCCAAATGGGACGCGATCATCGTCGATATCAAGGACTGCCATGGCCGCAGCCAGCCGGTATTGGTCGGCACGACCTCGGTGGAAAACTCCGAGATGCTGTCGCAGATGTTGCGCGACCAAGGCGTCGCCCACGAAGTATTGAACGCCAAACACCATGAGCGCGAAGCCCAGATCGTTGCCCAGGCCGGACGCCCCGGTGCCATTACCATCGCCACCAACATGGCCGGGCGCGGCACCGACATTGTGCTCGGCGGCAATGTCGAATCGGAACTGGAGCAACTGCCCGCTGACGCCAGCGCGGACGACCGCGACCGCCTGCGGGCCGATGCCAAGGCCCGTCAACAAGTCGTTTTGGCGGCCGGTGGATTGCACATCGTCGGCACCGAGCGCCACGAATCGCGGCGCATCGACAACCAGTTGCGCGGCCGTTCTGGCCGCCAGGGCGATCCCGGGTCCAGTCGTTTTTTCCTGTCTTTGGAAGATACCTTGATGCGCATCTTCGCCCCCGACTGGGTGACCAAGTGGATGCAAGTATTCGGCATGAAAGACGACGATGCGCTGGAAGACAAACTGGTGTCCCGGCAAATCGAGAAAGCCCAGCGCAAGGTCGAAGCCCACAACTTCGATATCCGCAAGCACCTGCTCGAATACGACGATGTCGCCAATGACCAGCGCAAGGTGATCTATCAGCAGCGCAACGAACTGCTGGAGCCCGAGGACATCCACGAGACCATCGTCAGTATCCGTCGCGACGTGATCGAGGCCAGCGCGCGCCGCTTTGTGGCGGCCAATGCGATTCCCGAGCAATGGGACCTGGCCGGTCTGGACCAGGCAATTGCCAGCGAGTTCGGCATCCAGGTCAACAGCCGCGCCCACCTTGAACAGCACGAAGAGCTCAATGACGCCGCCCTGATCGAGAAGATTCAGGACGATGTCGATCGCTTCTTCCGCGAGAAAGAGGCGCAGATTGGCAGCGAGTTCATGCGCACGCTGGAAAAGCACTTTCTGCTGCGGGTTCTGGATACCCAGTGGCGCGACCATCTGGCGAATATGGACTATCTGCGTCAGGGCATCCATCTGCGCGGCTACGCCCAGAAGCAGCCCAAGCAGGAATACAAGCGCGAGGCCTTCGAGTTGTTCCAACAGATGCTGGAGCGGGTCAAGAGCGAGGCGCTCACCATTCTGGCGCGGGTACGCATCCAGAGCGAAGAAGAAGTGGCGCGCACCCAGCAGGCCGAACAGCAGCGCCAAGCCGCGCTACCCATGCAATTCCAACACCAGGATGCTGGCGGTTACGGGGTCGAAGACGAAGCCCAGGCGGAAGCACAAATGGCTTTGCAGTTGACCGCCCAAAATGCGGCCAGCGTGCCCAAGGTCGGCCGCAACGACCCCTGCCCTTGTGGCTCCGGCAAAAAATACAAAGTCTGCCACGGCCGTATCGCCTGACGCCTTGCACCAGCGGACTGGGCTGCTGTTGCAAGAGCACCGACCGAAGGCGCAAGCTGAAAGTCTGATACCAGCAGTTGCCAGCACTGCGCTTATCCACGCCACGCGAGCCGCCCCATGGGATCAGGCCGATCCACGCCACCGCTGTTGGTCGTTGCCGCCATCATCGAAGATCCGTGCGGCCGCGTGCTCTTGGGGCAACGGCCGGTCGGCAAGGCAGCGGCCGGCAAGTGGGAGTTTCCTGGCGGCAAGATCGAGCCCGGCGAAACCGCGTTGGCGGCGCTCAAGCGCGAACTTCAAGAAGAACTCGGCCTCCAGGTGATCGCCGCCGTTCACTTGATGACGGTGACCGAAGTCCGTGCTGAGGGCGATCTGCAACTCATGGCGTTCCGCGTGCAGAGCCATCGCGGCAAGCCCGAAGCCCGTGAACAGCAGGGCCTGCGCTGGCAGCATCCCGACGATCTGGATCTCGCTACGCTGCCGGAAGCAGATCGACCGATCGCGGCTAGCCTGCGCTTGCCCAGATATCTGCTGATCACGCCCGACCCGATGCTGGTGCCGGCGGCAGCCTTCCTGGCGCACTTGGGCAAGCGCATCGCCACCACCAAGCACCTGGTGCGCCTGCGCTCCGCCAGCGCCCTGCCAGCCGCACTGATCCAAGCGGTCGAAAGTTTGGTCGTCGGTTCCGGCAGCCAATTGTTGCTGTCCACCGACGATTTCCCGCATCGTTGCCAAGCTTGCACCGGCCTACATCTGCGTTCGTCGCAACTCGCCGCAGACCACCGACGCCCGGTCCCGGCCACGACCTTGCTGATGGCATCGGTCCACCATCTGCACGAGGCCCGGCACGCGCGCGATCTCGGCTGCGACCTCGCACTGATTGCACCGATCAGCGCCACCCTGAGTCACCCCGGCCAAGCGGGCATCGGCTGGGCGGGCTTTGCCGCACTGCACGCCGCGTGCACGCTGCCGGCATACGCCCTCGGCGGGCTCGGCGCCGCCGACTTGGCGGAAGCTCGTGCGCACGGTGCACTCGGCGTCGCTGGCATCCGCGCCTTCTGGCAGTAGTGCGGCAAGCCGTGGCGAACCCAGGCGCCGCCAGCTCTACCGCTCTAACAGCTTTTTGCTGTAGATTGTTGATCCGAATGGACCTTACGCGGAATTGGCATGGCTACGCAGATCAATCCTTCAGCGTTGACAGGACTGCCGGGAATCGTGCGCCGCCTGGTCATCGACGGCAGCATCAGCGAGGAGGATGCGCGCAAAGCGGTAGACGCCTCCAACAAACAAAAAATCGCGCTGGTCAGCTACCTGGTGCAAAACGGCATCGCACCCGCGATGCTGGTAGCAAACGCCGCCTCGGCGGAATTCGGCATCCCGCTGCTCGATGTGCGTGCGCTCGATCTGCGATTGTCGCCGATCAAACTGGTCGATGAAAAACTCATCCAGCAGCACAAGGTGCTGCCGCTGTTCAAGCGCGGCAATCGCCTGTTTGTGGGCATCACCGATCCGACCAATTTGCACGCTTTGGACGACATCAAGTTCCAGGCTAATCTGCCGGTCGAGCCGATCATCGTGCCGGAAGACCAGCTCGAAAAGGCCATCGACCTGGCGCTGGCCGGGGCCGAGCAGCTCAATGATCAATTGGGCGGCGATGAAGACGATGAAGGCATCAGCCAGCTCAGTGCCGAGGGCGGCGACGACGACGACGATGACCGTGGCGGCAACGATGCCACCGGTACCGACGACACCCCGGTGGTCAAGTTCGTCAACAAAGTATTGCTCGACGCCATCAAGCGCGGCGCATCGGATATTCACTTCGAACCTTACGAGGCCATCTGCCGGGTGCGCATTCGTATCGACGGCATGTTGCGTCAGATCGCCAATGCGCCGATCAAATTGGCGCCACGCATTGCCGCGCGCATCAAGGTGATGTCCAGTCTGGATATCGCCGAGCGTCGGATGCCGCAGGATGGCCGCATCAAGCTCAACATCTCCAAGACACGGTCGATGGACTTTCGCGTCAGCACCTGCCCGACCCTGTTCGGCGAAAAATGCGTGCTGCGTATTCTCGACGCCTCGGCCGCCAAGTTGGGCATCGAAAAACTCGGCTACGAAGAAGATCAGCGCAAATTATTCCTTGATGCCATCGACAAACCCTACGGCATGGTGCTGGTCACCGGTCCCACCGGCAGTGGCAAAACGGTATCGCTGTATACCGCACTGAATATCCTGAATACCGATGCTGTCAACATTTCCACTTGCGAAGACCCGGTGGAAATCCGCGTCTCTGGCATCAACCAGGTGCAGCAGAACGTCAAGAAAGGCATGACCTTCGCCGTCGCTCTGCGCTCGTTTCTGCGTCAGGACCCGGACATCATCATGGTCGGCGAAATCCGTGATCTGGAAACCGCTGAAATCGCCATCAAGGCGGCGCAGACCGGGCATTTTGTGCTTTCCACGCTGCACACCAACGATGCCCCGCAAACCGTGGCGCGGTTGATGAACATGGGCATTGCCCCGTACAACATCAGCTCGTCGGTCACCCTGATTACCGCGCAACGGCTGGCCCGCCGCCTGCACGATTGCAAGCGTCCGGTACACCTGCCCAAAGCGGCGCTGATCGCCGAAGGTTTCAGCGCCGAAGAAGCCGAAACCCTCACCATCTACGAAGCGGTCGGTTGTTCCGGTTGCAACGATGGCTACAAAGGCCGGGTCGGCTTGTACCAGGTGATGCCGATGTCCGAAGCGATCCAGAAGATCGTGCTGGAAGGCGGCAATGCCATGCAGATCGCAGCCGTGGCAAAATCAATCGGTGTTAATGACCTGCGCGCCTCAGCGCTGAAGAAAGTGCGCGATGGCGCCACCAGCCTCGCCGAAATCAACCGCGTCACCAAGGACTAAAACTCATGGCTACTGCGACCGCCTCCCGAAGCAAAGCCGCCGTCGGCAAAACCCAGCCGCGCGGCGATCAGATCAAAACCTTTCAGTGGCAAGGCACCGACAAGCGCGGCAAAAAGATGAAAGGCGAGACCATGGGCAAGAATGAAAATCTTGTCAAGGCCGAGCTCCGCCGCCAGGGCATCAACCCGACCAAAGTCGGCGAACGCAAGCTCGGCATGTTCTCCAAGAGCGGCAAGGTCAGCCCGGGGGAGATCGCCATTTTTGCCCGCCAACTCGCCACCATGATGCAATCCGGCGTGCCGATGGTGCAGGCCATCGACATCATCGGCAGCGGCAGCAAAAACGGCGCCATGGTCGAGCTGCTGGCCGACATCAAAACCAATATCGAAGGCGGCACCACGCTCAACGAGGCGCTGGCCAAACATCCGGTGCAGTTCGACGAACTGTTCTGCAACCTGGTGCGCGCCGGTGAACAAGCCGGCGTGCTGGATACCGTGCTGGATACGGTCGCCACCTACAAAGAAAACATGGAAGCACTCAAAAGCAAGATCAAAAAAGCCCTCTACTATCCGGCTTCGGTGATCGCGGTGGCGGTGATCGTCAGTGCCATTTTGCTGATGTTTGTGGTGCCGCAATTCGAAGCCGTGTTCGCCAATTTCGGCGCTGAGCTACCCGCCTTCACGCAGATGATCGTGGCCGCATCGAAATTCATGATCGCCTACTGGTGGCTGGCGCTGATCATTGTGGTGGGCTCCATCGTTGCCTTGATGCAGGCGTTCAAGCGTTCGCAAAAATTCGCCCATTTCGTTGATCGGATGATGCTCAAGCTACCGGTAATCGGCCAGATCCTGCACCAATCCGCCATCGCCCGATTCGCACGCACGCTGGCACTCACCTTCAAGTCCGGCGTGCCCTTGGTGGAAGCGCTGGAGACCGTCGGCGGCGCCACCGGCAGCGTGGTTTACTCCGACGCCACCCGGCTGATCAAAGAAGATGTTTCGGTCGGCTACCCGCTCAATATTGCCATGCGCCAAGTCAATTTGTTCCCCAACATGGTGGTGCAAATGACCGCCATCGGCGAAGAAGCCGGCGCGCTCGATACCATGCTGTTCAAAGTCGCCGAGTTCTACGAAGCCGAAGTCAACAACGCTGTGGATTCACTGAGCAGCCTGCTCGAGCCGTTCATCATGGTCATTATTGGCGGCCTGGTCGGTGGCATGGTAGTCGGCATGTACCTGCCGATCTTCAAGCTCGGTTCGGTGATCTAATCCCGCGGTGAATTGGGCCGGTAGAGTGACTGAATCTGCTATCTACCCTGCAGACTGGCCGAACTCGCCCATCCCTACCAATTTGCGTTACTCAGCGACACTCCATGGGCGCGTAACGACTTGGCAATGTGCCCGGCGGACCAGGCACCACGAGCACTGCGCTGGCCTTGGTCTGCGTGATGCTCGAACAGCCCCAATCGATTGACCCCTTGAGCCCGGGCGCCAACGGGACAGCAGGGCCGACACCAGTGACCACACCAGGCATTAAATTGAGCGTAAAGCCGGGTGGTAAACCGATGCTGCCATTGTAGGTAATGGTCATCGCGCCAGTCGCTGGCGCCATGGTGATACTGGAGACGTACTTGGAGTATTGGCTGCCATTGACAGCGGCCGCCGCCGCAGCCAATCCGGCCATGCCACCGGTCTGGTAGCTCTCACTCACGTAAGCCTTGGTCGAAAACGCGATCACCAATCCTTCAGAAACCTTAGCGCGGGTCGTGTAGTCCTGATAAGCCGGCAAGGCGATCGCAGCCAAGATGCCAATAATGGCAACCACGATCATCAGTTCGATCAGCGTGAAGCCTTGTTGCTTGCGCATAATGGTGATCTCATGAGTTCGCCTCCGCAGAAGCTGCTTAGGCGCCGATATAGGCTCCAGCATCAAACGTGCCAAACCTTTGCCACCATGGATCAACGGCAAAGAGCCACCCGCAGGTTCCTCTGGATAGCAACCCCACTCAGATGGCAATCCCACTCAATGGATGCAAGCGATCAGAAATCAGCACATCGAACTGAATTCGCCTAACAACAAACACCACAAAAAAAACAGGGTCCCGAACGGGACCCTGCTTGGTTCATTGCGCTAGCTGAAACGTAGATACACCATCAAGACCGGGCCGGTGGGCTTCGCAGAACCCCTAGCCGTGCTAGTGCTTGGTAAGTGCTTAACGGCACTCGCTCGGAGCGTAACGGGCTAGCACAGTACCGGGGGTTGGGCCAGCAACAACGGCGGCCGCCTTCGTCTGTACCGCACTCGAACAGCCCCACTCAACGGTGCCAACGAGGCCATCCGACAGTATGCGTACCGCCGGGGTGCCTACTGCACCGGTCTGGATGCCAGGGGTGAACACCAAGGTATCTTGGCCAGCTACCACGCCCGTGGCAGCAGGAACAAAAGTTATTGTGAGTTCGCCGTCAGCAGCAGCGACAATGGACGCTACATACTTCGAGTTGTTAGCCTGCGCGTTGATCGCTGCTTGCGCAGAAGCCAGGCCCAGCAGTCCATTTACCTGATAGCCTTCACTGACGCTGACCTTGGCCGAAGAAGCGCCGACCAAGCCTTCTGACAACTTGGCGCGAACGGTGTAATCCTGATAAGCCGGCAGCGCGATGGCGGCCAAGATGCCGATGATCGCGACGACGATCATCAACTCGA
>PEUI01000255.1 GCA_002785585.1 Lysobacterales bacterium CG02_land_8_20_14_3_00_62_12 | reverse complement strand
CCTCTGTCCTCTGTCCTCTGTCCTCTGTCCTCTGTCCTCTGTCCTCTGTCCTCTGTCCTCTGTCCTCCGAACGCTATCATGCGCCGCATGACCGAAGCCGATCACCTGGGCCGCGACGCCGTGGCGCCCGCCAACACCCACGACGTCAATCCCCATGCCGCGCGGCAACTGGCGAACCCGTTGCGGCCGCCGTCAGCGCCGCTGCTGCAAAGGGACTTTGTCTGGTTTCTGCTGCTGGCGCTGTTGGTGTTGGGCGCGGGGCTGGGCTTGCGCCATCCGTGGCCGGCCGATGAACCCCGGTTTGCGCTGGTGGCGCGGACCATGGTCGAGACCGGCCAGTATTTGTTTCCGCAGCGCGGCATCGAGTGGTATGCCGACAAGCCGCCGCTGTTCATGTGGTTGCAGGTGCTGGCGTTTCGGTTGACCGGCAATTGGAATGTCGCGTTTTTGCTGCCCTCGTTGCTGGCGGCCTTGGGCACGCTGACGCTGACTTTTGATTTGGCGCGGCGGCTGTGGGGCCGGCGAGCAGCGCGGGTGGCGGGCTTCATGTTGCTATTTACCGTGCAGTTCACCTATCAGTCCAAGCGTGCGCAGATCGATCCGGTGCTGGTGTTTTTTGTCACCTTGTCCGCCTACGCACTGCTGCGTTTTTACTTGTTGCAGCCGCAGCGACGCTGGTCGGCGAGCGGCTGGTTTTTTGCCGGCATCGGCGTCATTACCAAGGGCGTTGGGGTGATTGCCCTGGCGCTGATTCCGCTGGTCTGGCTCGCACGCCGTTGGTCGGCGCGAAACTTGCCGCCGCTCGCCCAAGCGCGCTGGCACGGTGTGGCAGGCCCCCTGTGGTTTGTGTTGGCGCTCGGTCTGTGGCTGCTGCCGATGTTATGGGCGGTTTGGCAGAGCGGCAGCGCCGAGCATCTGGCTTACGCCCGCAATATTTTGTTCGGCCAGACGGCACTGCGGTTTGTCGATCCGGAGATGCATCGCCAGCCCTGGTGGTATTTCCTGCAGGTGATCGCGACCGGCTGGTTGCCGCTGGCGCTGCTGTTGCCATCGGCGCTGCGGATCCTCTGGCGGCAGGCGCGGCGGCGCGGTCCGGATGCGCGCAGTCTGTTGCCGCTCGGCTGGGCAGCGCTGGTGTTGGTGTTTTTCAGCCTCAGCCCGGGCAAGCGCGATATGTACATTTTGCCGGCCTTGCCGATGGTTTGTGTGGGTCTGGCGCCAACCCTGCTGCTGTTGCTGCGCCAGCCGCGCGTGCGCTGGCTGCTGTTCGGTTTTCTGCTGTTGCTGGCGCTGGCATTGACCACGCTGAGCGCGCTGGCGATCTTTGCCGAACCGGGCTTTGAAACTCGCTTGGAAGCAGCGCGCGGGCTGACGCCGGGCAGCGATGCGCCGTGGTGGATGCTGTTGAATCTGGGCTTGATCGGGCTGTTGGCGGCGCTGGTCGCGGGCCCGGCACGGGCGCTCGGCGGGCTCTATTTCAGTCTGGCGGCGATCTGGATCATCGGCTTTGGATTCTGGGGCTTGCCACTGCTCGATGGCGTCAATTCGGCGCGCACGATCATGCGCCAGGCTGGTGAACGCATTGATCCCCAGGCCGAGATTGGCCTGGTCGGCTGGCGCGAGCAAAACTTGTTGCAGGCGGATCGGCCGGTCACCGAGTTTGGTTTCAGCCGCGCGCCGGCCGATCAACTGCGGCGCGGTATTGCCTGGCTCGCCGTCAAACCCGATCAACGCTGGTTGTTCGCCGATGCCAGTGTGCTCGGCGACTGCGTTGCTGAGGCCAACCGGGCCAAGCTCGGCAGCGCCAATCGTCGCGACTGGGTGTTGGTTCGCTATGCCGGCGTAGCGGCGGCGTGTCGTTAGACGGGAGACGAGAATGGTAGGTCGGCTCAAGCGCCGTAGGCGCGAAGCGCTCTTCAACAGCGGAGCTGGTCAGCCGACAATGGTTGGAATGGCAAGGTCAGCGGCATTGTCGGCTCCAGCGCTGCGCGCTTTGAGCCGACCTACGTCTCTCGCCACTCCCGGCTCCCGGCTCCCGCAGTCTTCCCGCCAACCCGGCTTTCCGCTACCTTGCCCGCCCATTATCGGTTCGCGCTGTCCATGGTTGATCGTCAGACCCCCATTGTGGTTACCGGTGCCGCCGGTTTTATCGGCGCCTACGTTTGCCGCGCGCTGCTGGCGCGTGGCGAGGCGGTGGTCGGTCTGGATAATTTCAATGCCTATTACGACCCGAAAATGAAGCGCGACCGGGTCGCCGCGCTGTGCCCCGAGATCACCATCGAAACCATCGATATTGCCGACGCGGCAGCGGTGACCGATTTTTTCCAGCGCCACGCGCCGACCCGGGTGGTGCATCTGGCCGCGCAGGCCGGGGTGCGCTATTCACTGGAGTCGCCGCAGACCTATGTGCAGAGCAATCTGGTGGGCTTCGGCAATGTGCTCGAAGCCTGCCGCCGTGCGGGTGTCCACCACCTGGTTTACGCCTCGTCCAGCTCGGTCTATGGCGCGGCAGCGGTGGCGCCGTTTGCCGAGCAGCAGCGCGTCGATCAGCCGCTGTCTTTGTACGCAGCGACCAAGGCGGCCAATGAATTGATGGCGTATTCCTACGCGCACTTGTTTCGACTGCGACAAACCGGGCTGCGCTTTTTCACCGTGTACGGGCCCT
>PEUI01000127.1 GCA_002785585.1 Lysobacterales bacterium CG02_land_8_20_14_3_00_62_12 | reverse complement strand
GTCCGCATCAACCAGCGCGCATCAAACCTCAATGCGGTGCAGCTGAATAGATGTGTTGGGGCGGACGGTTACGCAGCAAAGCGCGAGTGGCTTGTTCGTGGCCCCACGAAGTAGTGGATAGATAACCCTATTTGCAGTCGGGCACTACCCAAAAAGCCATAGCATTAGTCAACTATGCTGCTGATTATCGACCACTACGACAGGTTTCCAGTTGAGGGCAATGCTCGGCCCACCGGTGGCCAACAAAATCGGCGGCGGCGCGAACGGCGATGGCACCGCGGTCGAGGCGAGCGGCGGTTTACTGGCGCAGGGCATCGATCGGGTCGAGGTTGGAAGCCTTGCGCGCGGGGTAGTAGCCGAAAAACAATCCAGTGGCGACGGAAAACGCGGTGGCCAGCACGATCACCGGCGCGTCGAGTTGCACCGGTAGTGCCGATACCCGCGCCATCAGCAGCGCGCCAACCACACCCAAGGCGATGCCGATGACGCCGCCGCCGAGCGAGATCATCATCGCTTCGGCGAGAAACTGCAGGCGCACTTCACGCGGGCCGGCGCCCACCGCCATGCGCAGGCCGATTTCGCGGATGCGCTCGGTGACCGACACCAGCATGATGTTCATGATGCCGATGCCGCCGACCAGCAACGAGATGCCGGCCACGGCACCGAGCAACAACGACATCATCCGGGTGGTCTGGGTGCGGGTGGATACGATCTCGGAGAGGTTGCGGATGGTGAAATCGTCTTCTGCGCCGGGCGCGATCTTGTGCCGCTGGCGCAGCAGATCGCCGAGCGACTGTGAGGCGCGGCTGAGGTCTTCGGCGCGGCCCACGCCAACGGAAATCTGTTGCACGCCATCGGCGGCCAGGCCAACGGTGCCACTGAGCCGTCGCCGCGCCGATTCCAGCGGCACCATGATCACGTCATCGGCATCGCCACCCCAACCGCTCTGACCCTTGGATTGCAACACGCCGACCACGCGCAGCGGCACCCGCGCCAAGCGGATAGTGGCGCCGATCGGGTCGCTGCCATCGAACAGTTTGTCGCGCACGCTGGTGCCGATGATCGCCACCTTGCCGGCGCCGGCATAATCGCGCGGGTTGAACCATTCGCCTTGCAGCAGTTGCCAGTTGTTGATGGCGAAATAGTCTGCGGTGACGCCGTTCCAACTGGTCGACCAATTGCGCTCGGCAAAGATCGCCTGACCGCCGCCGCGGATCTGCCCGGACACGTACTGCACCTCGGGAATCTCGGCACGGATCGCGTCCATGTCGCCGCTGGTGAGCGTGCTCAGGGTGCCGGCACCGAGCCGCACCGCGCCGCTGCGTGCGGAGCTGGCGAAGATTTCGATGCGGTTGGAACCCAGCCGCGACAAGGTGGCATCGAGTTCGGTCTGGGTGCCACGGCCCACCGCCACCATCACGATCACCGCGGCGATGCCGATGATCACGCCGAGCGCGGTGAGCACGCTGCGCAGCCAGTTGCCGCGCAGCGCGAAGGCGGCCATGGCGATGATGTCGAGGGCTTTCATGATTGCTCCTTGCGCGCCAGCGATTTGCTGCCGACCAGTTCTTCGTGCAGTTCGCCATCGCGCATGACACAGATGCGGTCGGCGTGGTGCGCCACTTCCGGGTCGTGGGTGATCAGGATGATGGTGTGGCCTTGCCGTTGCAGGGTGGTGAACAGCGCCAGGATTTCTTCGCCGGTGCGCGAGTCCAACGCGCCGGTGGGTTCGTCGGCAAGCACGATCGGTGGCGCGTTGATCAGCGCGCGGGCGATCGCCACGCGTTGTTGCTGGCCACCGGATAATTCGGTGGGCCGATGCAGGGCGCGATCAGCCAGGCCGACCTGATCGAGCGCGGCGCGGGCACGCGCAAGGCGTTGCGCGCGTGGCACGCCAGCGTAAATCAGCGGCAGGGCGACGTTGTCCAGCGCATTCTGCCGCGGCAGCAGATGAAAGCCCTGAAACACGAAACCGATCTGGCGCAGGCGCAACTCGGCGCGGCCAGCGGCATTGAGGGTGGCCACATCGACACCGCCGCACCAGTAGCTGCCGCTGCTGGGTGTGTCCAGACAACCGATGATGTTCATCAGCGTGGTCTTGCCCGAACCCGACGGCCCCATGATGGCAACGAACTCGCCGCCGTTGATGCGCAGCGACACCGCGCGCAGCGCTTTTACCTCGCCTGGTTGGCCGGCGTTGTAGGTCTTGTCGACGGCCTCGATGCGCACCACCGGCGGCGCGCCGTTGATCGCCGGGTTCGCGATCATGGCGTCGGCTGCTGTTCGCCGATGATCACCGCATCGCCTTGCTTCAGCCCAGCCAGCACCTCGGTAAAGCTGGTGTCAGACAGGCCCACACGAAGCTCCATTGGCTTGGGTATGCCGCCACGCAACACCACCACCGTGGCCCGGCGTGCGTTGGCCTGCAAGACCAGTTCGGCGTCCAACATCTGTTGTTGTTCCGCCGCAAGCTGTGCGCGCAGTGGCTGCAAGGCGGTGGCAATGGCCTCGGCCATGCGCCGACGACGCTGCTCCTCGCTCACCGCCGCGCCACCACTTTGCCCGCGCCTGGCCTGAAAGCTGGCCATCAATGCACTGCGCAACTGCTCGCGCTGGGTTTCACTCAAGTGCAGGCGCTCGGCCAGTTCATCCCATTGCGCCATTGGGTTGCCGGCCGGGCGGCCACCGCCTTGCCCCGGCGCGGCATTGCCGTTTTGCCCGGCACCACCCGCCGTCGGCGCATTGCTGGGGCGATAGCGCAGCGCGGCGTTGGCAAGGCGCAACACATCCTCGCGGTTGGCCACCAGCACCTCGGCGTTTGCGGTCATGCCCGGCAACAGCGAGCCGTCGGCATTGGCGACATCCACTACCACCGGGTAAGTGATGACATTGGCAGTATTGCTGGCGGCCAGCCGCACTTGGCGTACCTCGCCGACATATTCGTGACCGGGAAAGGCATCAACGGTGAAACGCACCGGCAGACCCGCGCGCACCTGGCCGACATCGGCTTCATCGATATTCAGATCGATCTGCATCTGGCTCAGGTCCTCGGCGATGGAAAACAGCACCGGGGTCTGGAAACTGGCGGCGACGGTTTGCCCGGGCTCCACGGTGCGCGACAGCACCACGCCATCCACCGGCGCACGGATCACCGTGTATTGCACGTCCAGCTCGGCGTTCTGCACCGCCGCACTGCGCTGCGCCACCTGCGATTGCGCCACCTTGATCGCGGCCTGCGCCGAAGCCAGCCGCGCCAGCGCCTGATCGCGCGCGCTCAGCGCGGCATCGTATTCGCTGCGCGAAATCAGCTTGCGTTCGAACACCGATTGCTTGCGCGCGTGCTCCGCTTGCAGATTGCGCAGCGTCGCCTGGGCTTCGCCCAGGTTGGCGTGCGAGGCGGTCAAATTAGCCAGCGAGGAGGTGAGGTCGGCCTGCGCCTGGGTGAGGCGTGCCTGAAAATTGGCCGGGTCGATGGTGGCGATGACCTCGCCTTTTTTCACCGCATCGTTGAAATCCACATTCACGCTGAGCACCTGCCCCGACACCTGCGAGCCCACTTCCACCGTGGACCGGGCCTTGAGATTGCCGGTGGCCGAGATCAGCAACTGGATCGGCCCGCGGGTTACTTCGGCGGTGTGGTAGTCGATGCCATTGCCAGCATCGCCATGCAGCCACAGCGCCAATAACCCGCTAACGGCAACCGCCACGATGACGATCCGCAGCCGGGGCTGGTGGGCGAGCGGAAACTTCACTGTCATGGGCTGTGTTCCTGTGCCGAAGTAAAAATTATTGGGCCGCTATTGTCGCCAGTTGGGGCCCGCCTGACAGCGCTCAATTGCACCACCACGCCAGCGCCAACTAAAGGGAGATGCGCAGAGGCGGCAAATCGTCGCAGCCGCGAACGCCGCGCCCGGACCCCGGTTCACCGCGACCGTGCTCAACCCGGTGCGCCCAGGATCGGCAACCCAAGGTCGCGATATCGCGGCGCATTGATCGAGACGTGCGGGCATGGTTCCAGACGCCAGGGGCGACCGTTCAAACGCGCAGCAACGCGGTGCTGCGAGCCATCCGCGATGCATCAATCCAGCCCGGGGTGGTCTAGCCCGGTGGTCCGCAAGCGCCGCGCGGTTGTTGGGCAGGCGGGGTTGCGGCGCGACGCGACGCTTTAGTCGATCTCGGCAAAGCGGCCCAGAAAGAAACGCAGTTGTTCGGGTTCGTAGGTGAAGCGCAGGCCTTTGATCGCGTCGGCGTGTTCGGCGACTTCGATCACGCTTTCGGCGACCACGTCCATATGCGCCTGGGTGTAGACGCGGCGCGGGATGGTCAGGCGCACCAGTTCCAGTTTCGGCAGGCGATTTTCGCCGCTCAGTGGGTCCCGGCCGGCCGAGACCACGCCGCGCTCCATGGCGCGCACGCCCGAATCCAGATACAGCGCGGCTGCCAGCGCCTGCGCCGGCAATTGCTGTTGCGGCAGATGCGGCAGGATGCGGCGGGCGTCGAGGAACACGGCGTGGCCGCCGATCGGCAGCACGATCGGCACGCCGGCTTTTTGCAACTGCTTGCCCAGGTATTCGACCTGACCGACGCGGGCGCGGATGTGGTTGTCGTCGATGCTTTCGCGGATGCCGATCGCCATCGCTTCCATGTCGCGGCCGGCCATGCCGCC
>PEUI01000199.1:10752-11284 GCA_002785585.1 Lysobacterales bacterium CG02_land_8_20_14_3_00_62_12 | reverse complement strand
AGCGTTTATCTGTCGCGCCAGCGTAGCAACTTCTGCGGCGCGGCGCACGGCGCACGGCGCGACAGATAAACCTCGTTGGACTAAGCCACCTGCGGAGTGGTCGCTTTGGGGATTGTAAGCTTGGTTGCGTCGCGTGCGCGACCTTTCGGGTGCGGCACGTCCGTTCGGTGGTAGCGGCCATGTACATTGATCCCAACGATAGTGTGTGCACGGGGTATTTTTCGCCGCCCTGTTGGCGCTCGCATCGCCCATCGCCGAGCTTCGCCCGCAGCGCGGCTGCACCGCGGTTGCGACGCACAGGCGATGCGGCGGAGAGAGAAGCCCAGGACACCCACCATTCCGAATTGTCCTGGACTTGCGTCAGCCATCTCGCCTTCGTCCTGTTTCGGTTTTTACCGGAAAAGTGGGGGTCCCGTGCTGTCGCTAGAGCAGACGATTACGGCATAATGCCCACCCTGGCGTTCGCCAGTAACGATCCCTCACATGCAAATCAAACGTCGCCGCTTTTGTCTGCTGCAAATGGCCGATCAGG
>PEUI01000199.1:0-10693 GCA_002785585.1 Lysobacterales bacterium CG02_land_8_20_14_3_00_62_12 | reverse complement strand
ACCGATCTGCTGTGCGCCGTCAGCGGCGAGCGTATTCGCCTCGCCGCCAATGAGTTGGCAGCGTTGGCCAGTCTGTCCGACGCCGAATGGACCGATGCCGAGCATTTTGCCACTGCCAGCGGCCTCGACTTGGCCGCGATCCGGTCGCTGATCGCGCGTAACGCCTTGCTCAGCGACGGTGACGACCCTAAAGCGACGGCGCTTCGCGAAGGCGAAGCCACGCTGGAACGCATCGGCTGGCATCCACTTGCCGCGACTTACCATCGGCACACCGCCTGGGCGGGTATCGAAGGCGATGAGGCGCAGCGTGAGCACAGTTCCGGGGCCCACCGCCAGCGCCTGCGCGACATTGTGGCGGCGCATGGCATGCCACCAACGCACTGCTTCAGCCGGGCCGATCGGCTCGGTGAACAACTGCTGCCGCTGGACGATGTGGACGGCAGCGCGCTCTACGCCTTGACCCAGCAACGCCGCACCACGCGCGCCTATCGGCAACAGGAATGGCTGGGGCTAGCCGACTTTTCGGCGCTGCTGCGCGGCAGTTTCGGTGTGCGCGGCAGCCAGCAACTCGATACCGATATCGTCGCCCTGCGCAAGGGCAGTCCCTCGGGTGGCGGCCTGCATCCGGTGGAAGCCTATCCGGTGGTGGCGCGGGTCGCCGGGCTGGAACCTGGCATTTATCACTATCGCGCCGAACGCCATAGCCTGGAATTGATCGAGGCAATGGCAGAACTCGAAGTGCGCGACTGGATCGCGCAATCGACCATTGGCCAGGTGTTCTTTGCCGAGGCGCAGGCGCATGTGATCCATGTGGCGCGCTTCGGTCGCAATTTCTGGAAGTATCGCGGCCACGTCAAGGCCTACAAAGCGGTGCTGATGGATTCCGCCCACCTCAGTCAGAACTTCTATCTGTTTGCCGCCGAACGCGGGCTCGGCGCTTATGTCACCGCCGCGATCAATGACATCGATATCGGTCACCGCCTGAAACTCGATCCGCTGCTCGAAGCCGCGATCACCATCAACGGCGTCGGCATTATCGATCCCGACCGCAACGAGCTGCATTTGAACGCCGAGGCCCATTCGCTGATCGCGGCAAGGGCCGTCAGCGCGTGAACCCACCACTGTCGTAGCGACGACAAGCGTCGCGACCAGGAGATCGAAGCGAGCATCGCGACGCTTCTCGTCGCTCCTGCAAGGACACGGATCCGTCGCAAAAATGCTTGCCCAATGCGCAGATTCACGCTAAAAAACGCCACGCCCAATCCGGGCGCACTCGGCACCAGGGGACTACCATGACCACACAAGAAAATGCCCGCAAGTTTCTGCAACGGCTGGCGGACGATGACGCCTATCGGGCGCAAGTTGAAAAAGACCCGGTCGGCTGCCTCGCCGAATACGGTTTCAAATTGGACAAAGCGAAGGCGCCAGCCCGCGTCAAACTGCCGAGCAGCGAAGAGATCAAGGCCAACATCGATCAACTGAGCGAGCGCATCAGTAGCACCAGTGGTATTTACGTATTCATGGTGTAGTCGCCACCGGCTGGACGCCCGCTGGCGTTGTGTTCAATGCCCGCGCCAGTTGCTCGGCGCGGGCCCCAATCGGCAGCCCGGCGTCAGCCTCTTTCCAGTTGCGCTCAAACTGTGCCAGTAGGCGCCGAGCCAATGCCGGTGAGCTGGTTGCGGCTGCCTCGGCGGCATCCACCAACAGCGCGTTGATTTCGATCACCCGTTCGGTCTGACCGAGCAATTCGTCGCTCCATTCCGCCAGTGCATGGCCGCGATCCGCCAGCAATTGCTCACGCAACTGCTGGGCTTGTAGGTCGTGCCCGAGCGCCTGCTCGACGCGCATCCGCGCGACCCGCAATCGCCAGCTGGCAATTCCCTCGGTGGTAACCGTCGCCAGGATTTCGGCGGCCGACACCGGTTGCTTCTCAGCCAGAGCCAACTCCGCCCTGGCCACCGCGATCACCGGCACATCTTCAGCGTCACCGGTATCGATGTACACGCCTTGGGTCAAATCATTCAAAGCCGTTTTCGCTGCCTGCCATCGGCCCTGGCGAAACCCGCGCGCCGCCCATTCGGCCAGGTGGACGCGAAAATCAAAGCGATCAGCGCTGCGCTGTTGCGGGTTCAGCGCCAGCAGCTCAGCAATGGCGCTGTCGATCAGGGTTGCCAGCTCTGCGCGCTGGCCCAGGTGTTCGGCAAGCGCCGCTTGCGCGGCTCGCAGCCGCCAGAAACTTCCCTGATCGGCGTTTCGGTCGACTTCATCCAGCCCGCTCTGGATCGCCCGGTTGGCGGCCTGCAACTTGCCCTGATCGGCCAACAGCGTGGCTTGCCGCAGCCAATACTCGGGAAATGCGGACTTGCCAAGGCGGCGGCGTGCGGCGTCCAAAACCACGCTGGCATCACGATATCGGCGTTGCGCAATACGCAGATCGGCCAGCCCCAGAAAACGCGGATTCAAGCCTCTTTCGACTGCCTGCTCAAAGTACTTGACGCCCTCTTCGTAGGCGCCCGAAAGCGTCAGGCAGCCGCCCATCACCGCTGATGAATAGGCCCGCATCGGGTGTTTGGATTCAACAGCACGGGCTAAATAGGACAAAGCCCCGCCGCAATCATTCAAAAAAGTGTACGAAAACATGCCCACGTTCTGACCGCCAGCGGCATCGTCTGGATACAGGTCGGCATAGACTTTCCACTGTTTTATTCCTTCCGGAATCGATTTGACCAGGGCGGCGTGCGCTTCCAGATAAGCCCGTTCGCGGGTTGACAAGCGTCCGGCCAATGTCAACGCTTTGGCAAAATTGCGGCCAGCTTCGATGCGCTGTCCCATGGTCAGATAGTTGGCACCAAGGCGGGCGTAGGCCAAAGCAAACTCAGGATCGATTTCCAGCGCACGCTGGAGCAAGCTGTTAGAACGCGCCGGATCACGGTCAAGCGTTGCTTCCAAAGCCAGCGAATAGGCGCGCAGGGCTTCCAGGTTGTCGGTCGTCACCTTTTCCAGCGGCGCGCTGGTTGCGGAAATTTGTTCGATGGATTCGCCGAGTTGGCGGCGCAGGCGCTGCACCAGGCGATCAGTGGCGGGCAACACATCGTCGATGTTTTCGGCTTCGGCGCTGACCGTCGCCACGGTGCGGGTGCTGGCCGGATCGATCAGCTCCGCGCTCAGCCGCAATTGCTTGCCGTAGGGCGAGATAGTGGTCAGCAGCACGGCGCGCGCGCCTTCCCGGATCGCCACCGCCGAGGCCAGAGCGCGATCCAGCCGCGTGACTTTCGAATCTCGCCGCATCAACGTCAGATCCTGCCGCGCCTGGATATCCGGAACCACATTGACGAACCGCGATTGCTCCAGTGCCAACCGGAACGCGGTGTCCATGGAAATATCCAACAAGCTGCTGCCGGTCAGGTTGCGGCTATCGCCAACCACCACCCAATCGCGAGCCGCAAAAGCAATCTCCGGGTCGCTGCGGGTGACCAGATAGGCGGCCGCCAAACTCAAGCCGACCAGCAACGCGCCCTCGCCCAACAACACCCGTGGCCGTCGCCACCAGGGCAGCACCCGCCAGGCTTTGTCGCTGGATTTGGGTGCGACGAACGGCGCCAGTCCGGGTTCACCGACTTCATAGACTTCAATCGACTCGGCACGGCCCTTCAACCGATACCGGCCATGGCAGCGCCATTGCGCGCTGTGGAGCGCCCCGGTTGTTTCGCGCAAACCGCGTTGGGCGAGATCGTGCGCCACCGCCGACAGCAGAATCTGGCCGGGCCGCGCCAGCCCCATCAAGCGCGCGACTTCGGGCTTGACCATGCCTTCGAGTTCCAGCGGTTTGGCGCCCTTGGCAATATCGTCGGCGCTGTTTGCCCAGAGCAACACATCGCCGACATGGACGCCGACGCGCGCGCGCAACGCCACGCCAGATTCCGCCGCGGCTTCACCCAAGGCCCGTTGATAGGCGAGCGCAAAAGCACAGGCCACCACTGGATGTTCGAACAACAACAAGAAACCATCGGTCTTGTCGATCTCACGGCCACCGTGGGCGCGCACCAAATCGCGGGCGATGCGATCGTGCCGGCGGATCATTTCCGCAGCGCGTTGGTCGCCGAGTTTTTCGATCAAGGCGGTAGATTCGACCAGATCGCACAGCACCAGCGTCCGCAATTGCGCAGACGGGGTATCGCAGAGCGGGCTGGTGGCGTCGGGCATCGGCGCAGTATACGGTCAGAGCCCCGCGCCACGGCGTTCACTAGCCGGGGCAAGCGGGCGATTTTCGGACGGACACGGCGCCGGGGTCAGCTCGACAATGGCGACAGGTAGAGCCGGAAACCATTGCCACCGCGACCCTTGGCGTCATACAACGCGGTATCGGCATCGGCATACCAGCTCGACCATTCGCCGTCTGGACGACACAGGCAAGCGCCAACGCTGACCGTCACTTGCAGAAATCCGACTGCTACCGGAAACCGCAAAGCGCTGACATTGCGCGTAATCAAGGCGGCGCGCGCGGCCAGTTCTTCGGCACTGCTGATCTGCAACAGCAGGGCAAACTCGTCGCCGCCGAGTCGGCACGGCAGGTCGGCTGGCAAGCTGGCGTTTTGCACTTCACGGGCAACCGCACGCAGCACCCGGTCGCCCATCAAGTGGCCATAACGATCATTGATTTGTTTGAACCGATCCAGATCAATCAGACACAAGGCAAACTCGACCGCCTGGCCCGTGGCCACCGCGACCTTCTCCAGATAGCCATACAAACCGCGACGGTTGAACAACGCGGTGAGTTCGTCGGTCTGCACCAGACGTTCGGTCGTATCCAACTGCTTCTGGGTGCTGCGCAGCGAATCCAGGGTGACCAACAAATCTTCGTTGCGGCGGCGCAGATTGGCGATCAACGCCTGTTCGCTGGCCACCAGATAAGCGAACGAACGCCGCATGAACCCGGCCATCAGACCCGGGGCGCGGTCCAGCAACGATTCAAAAGCGCCATTCTCGATCACCCGCACCATCGTCATCTCGCTCGCCACCGCATTGGCGACGCGGGTGTGGTTGCCGATAAACAGCGCCAATTCGCCGAAAAACTCGCGTGGACCAATCGCCTTGTCGGGCAGACCGTCACCGAACTCCAATCGCACTTCGCCGGATTCGACCACAAACATGCTGCGGCCATGCTCACCCCGATGAAAAATGACCTCACCCGCAGCCAACAGCCGGGGCACGCCAGCCGCCAGCAGCAGATTCAATTCCGCCTCGGATAACTGTCGCGCCAGCACCAAGGTGGCGCGATTGGCCGCGTCTTTAACCTGCAAAACTTGCGATGTTCTGGTCATGGTGGCACGCATGAATGCATCCGATTACAGGCCGATTCGCGCATGGTAGCGCAGGATCGGGTCGCCACCGACTTTGCCCTTCATCGGCCGACAAAACCCAGCCGTTGGATCCCGCGCAAAACCGCGATTTCGCGCCACCACTCTGGGCGCATCGTCGAATCAAGCAACCCTTGAGCAGCGACGCCAAGCACCCTCAAAAACCAGCCCCCAAGGTCGACCAGTGTGCTGCCACAAAACCGGCACCTTCGAGCACTGCCACCCAGCGCGGCGAAAGATTCATATCCACCAGCAATTTCATGCGGCGCCAAGCCGGACTTCGCGCTCCTCGGCACGCCAAGCCGCATAACGCAGCGCCGCCATAATGTCCTCGCGTTCGAGATACGGGTAGTCAGCCAGAATCTCCTCAACGCTGCGGCCAGCGCCGACCTGCCCGACGATCATGCCGACCGTCACCCGCATCCCGCGAATGCAGGCTTTGCCGCCCATCACCTCGGGCTGCTGCGTAACGCGATCGAGTGTTTCCATGTCGGCTCCCGATGAAATAGCGCCGTTACATCGGCGGTGTGCCGTGATGGTAGCAAAACCGCGAGCAGGTCCGCGTCGGGCAATGGCTGGCGGAAATCGTCAACACTAGGCCGATCCGTCGCCTTCGCCTAGCTATCCCGCCCCCGATGAATCTCAAAATTGGCGTTGCTGACCACAGCATCAGGCGCTTCGCTGACGCAAACCCGATCCACCTGCGCCAGCGCGGGGCCGATAGTCAGCCAATCGTGCAGTTCGGCGAGTGCCGCTTCACTGCCACAGGCCAATACTTCGACGCTGCCATCGGCGCGGTTCATCGCATAGCCCACCAACCCGATCCGCATCGCCGCCGCGCGCGTGGCAGCACGAAAGCCCACCCCTTGCACACGACCTTCAATATGAAATCGGGCGATTGGCATGATCGCAGCATCAGCCTTTCGGTTTGGATTTGCGCTGGATCAGATGTTCCAGCTCGGCGCGGGTGACCGGCCCCAGAATCTTTTCGGCGATCTGGCCATCCGGTGCAATCAGGTAGGTTTGCGGCAGGCCGCGCGGCACCGAAAAATCGGCCGGCGGATGGTAGACATCGACAATGGCGATCGGATAAGACACCGCACGCTCCTTCAGGAACGCCTGCATGTCGGCGAGTGCAATTTCCTCGAACGCGAGACCGACGACGACCAAATCCTCGCGATCACGATCCAACGCACCCAGCTCGGGCATTTCTTTGAGGCAAGGCGGACACCAGGTCGCCCAATAATTGACCACCACCCACTTGCCGCGTTGCTCGGCGAGCACGAACTTGCCACCGTCAACGGTGGCGAGATCCAGTTTGGGCAGTTGGCTGTCGGCTTGCACCGACGCGGCCAGGCCGAGGCCGAGCAGCCAACCGAAATAAAACACGACCCGCAGATTCATGGTGCTTCCTCAGAGGTTCTGGCTGGTCTTATGGTAGCGGCCTGCGGTGGGGGCAACCCAGCGAACCGGCGCTACCAAGAGGCTGGCTGGCCGACACGCTACGGGCTGGCAAAGACACAGCGCCGGTAGGCGCCGATCCTGTTATCGGACCGGACTAACCGGCATAATCGTGCGACTTTCTTGTCGAGACGCCCATGCCCACTGCCACCGATCCCTTGCTGCACATTCTGATCTTGTACTACAGCCAGCACGGCAGCACCGCCGAACTGGCCCGCCTGATCGCCCACGGCGTCGATGAGGTTGCTGGCGCCAGTGCGCAATTGCGCACGGTGCCAGCGTTGCGTTCGGTGGCCGATTCGGCGGTGGCGAAACCGGTGCCGGAAAGCGGCGCGGCCTATGTCGAAATCGACGACTTGCAGAACTGCGATGGCTTGATCCTCGGCAGCCCGACGCGCTTTGGCAATATGGCAGCCCCCCTCAAACAGTTTATTGATGGCACCTCGCCACTGTGGCTGGCGGGCGCTCTGGTCGGCAAACCGGCGGCCTGTTTTACCGCCACTGGCAGTCTGCATGGAGGCCAGGAATCCACTTTATTGAGCATGCTGCTACCGTTGTTGCACCACGGCATGGTGCTGGTCGGATTGCCCTATACCGAGGCCGCCTTGTCGGCCACACAGAGCGGCGGCACGCCCTATGGTGCCAGCCATTTTGCGGGTAGCCGCGGCGAACTGCCGATCACCGCAGACGAACGCGCGCTAGCTCACGCCCTCGGCAAGCGCGTGGCGACGATCGCACTGAAGTTGCGCACAGCATGATGAACCCCTGCTATTGGGCGGCCAGCCTCGGCCTGATCTTGTTGGCGCTGCTGCAAGGTGTTTGGTACGGACTTCTGGCACCAGCTTCGAACCTTACCGCCAGCGCCGCCATCGCGCTGGCGCTGCTACCGTTTGCGCTGCCGCTGCTTGGGGCAACTCGCGACCCACGAACCGGCCTGTTGCTGGGCGCACTGGTGGCTCTGCTGTATTTTTGCCACGGCGTGATGGAAGCCTGGGCCAATCCGGCGGTGCGTCTGCTGGCACTGACCGAAATCGCCCTCAGTCTGTGGATCATCGCCTTGGCCGGCTGGCCGTCCTGGCAACAAGGCCGCACCCATAAAAAATAACCTGGCGTCGAGCAAAGCGGTTTTTAACGGCGGCGGCGCGGGCGAACCCCAACAAAGCGAACCCCACCACCCGCAGCCACACCTTGGCGCTGGGCAAACCAAACCCCAGCCAGGAGGAATACGCCGCAACCACCACGCCGGCGTCTTGGCTCTTTACGCTCGTGGGCCGCGCGGCTAGTGTAGGCATGGCCCTTGGTACGAAAGCACTTCCGCGACGGCATGCCCGCGGGGTGGTTGCCGCGACCGCCGTTCTGGGCACAGAAAACTGGAGATCGGAATGAGTTTTACGCAATCCCCACCGGTGCTGGCGAACCAGTATCTGGATGATCGTTTACTGCGTTCGTTGTTGCGCCGTGTGCTTCCGGCACCGATGTTGAGCGAGGTCGAACCCGGCCTCACCGACCTCGGCGAACGCGTCGCTACCGAGTTCTATCCGGCGCAATTGCAAGACCTGGCATTTCAACCGACGCTGACGCAGTTTGATGCCTATGGCAATCGGGTTGATCGGGTCAGCCTGTCAGCGTTCTGGCAGCGCGCCCATATCATCGCCGCGCGCCATAACTTGATTGCCGCTGGCTACGATCCGATCCACCAGCAGCACGCCCGCATCCATCAGTTTGCGCTGGCTTACTTGTTTCATCCCTCCAGCGAATTGTTTTCCTGCCCGCTGGCGATGACCGATGGTGCCGCCCGTTGCTTGCTCGCCTCCGGCAACCAGACCCTGATCGAACGGGCGTTACCGAAACTGACCAGTCGTGATCCCGGCAATATCTGGATCAGCGGCCAATGGATGACCGAGACCAGTGGTGGCTCCGATGTCAGCGGCATCGAGACCATTGCCAAGCAGGACGCCCGCGGACGCTGGCGTCTTTATGGGCGCAAATGGTTTGCGTCGGCGATCATCGCCGACGTCGCCCTGGTGCTGGCGCGGCCCGAAGGCAATGGCGCCGGCGCCGATAACCTGGCCTTGTTCTATGTCGAGCCGCGCAAAGCCGATGGCCGACTGCGCAATATCACCATCGACCGGCTCAAGCAGAAACTCGGTACGCATAAATTGCCCACCGCCGAGATCGAGCTCGATGGCACGCCGGCCGAATTGGTCGGCGAAACCCGCCATGGCGTGCGCGCGATTGCGCCGGTACTCAACGTCACCCGGCTGTGGAATGCGATCTGCGCTACCGGATTTCTGCGTCGTGGGCTGGCGCTGGCGCGCGACTACGCCACCCGGCGCGTGGTGTTTGGCATGCCGCTGATCGATCAACCGCTGCACCAGCAAACCCTTGCCGATCTGCAGGCAGAGTTGGAAGCCTGTTTCCACCTCACCTTCTATGTCGCCGAGCTGCTCGGTCGCGTCGAGCACACACCGAGCGACGAAGTCGCCGGGCAATTGCTGCTGTTGCTCACCCCGATCGTCAAGCTGACCACCGCCAAAATCGCCGTCGCTGGCGTCAGCGAAGTGCTGGAGAGTTTTGGCGGCGCCGGCTATATCGAGGACACCGGCCTGCCCGAGCTGATGCGCGATGCCCAGGTCTGCGCGATCTGGGAGGGCACCACCAATGTGCTCGCACTCGAAGTGTTGAAAGTGCTCAAACGCATTGGTGGCCTGCAACAGTACCTGACCGCGATCCGCAGTCTGACCGCGCAAACCACCCTGCCCGAGCTGGAAGGCGTGGTCAAAAACATCCGCGAAGCCACGGCGGCGATCGCCGAGTGGATCCAGAAGCGCTCCAGCCAAAAAGATGAGATCAATGCCGGCGCCCGCGGACTCGCCTTGAGTCTTGGCCGCACCTTGGCGCTGGCCCTGTTGGCGCGTCATGCCGACTGGAGCTTTCGTGCCGAACACGACCCCAGACCGCTGCACGCGGCGCGCCGCTTCGCCCGACTCGGTGTGCTCCGGCTGGTTGAGATCCACCCGTCGGAAGCGCGCATACTGGCCAGCGATATCTACGCCTGATCGGCAAGCATTTGCCTCAGCCCCGATTGCTTACGCCTGGAAGTCCAACCATGGAACACCTCAGCATTGTCACCACCGGTGGCACCATCGACAAAATCTATTTCGACGACAAGTCCGATTACCAGATTGGCGCACCGCAGATCGGCGACATCTTGCAGGCGTTCAACGTGCAGTTTCGTTTCGATGTGATTCCGTTGCTGCGCAAAGACAGCCTGCATATCGACGATGCCGATCGCGAGTTGATCCGGCAGCGCATCGCTGCGCTGCCGACGCGGCATGTGCTGGTCACCCACGGCACCGACAGCATGATCGCCAGCGCGCGCGTGCTGGCGACGATCGCCGACAAAGTGATCGTATTGACCGGGGCTTTGAACCCGGCGCGATTTGTTGGCTCGGACGCCGTGTTCAACATCGGCTGCGCGGTCGCCGCTGTGCAAACGCTACCCGAGGGCGTCTACGTGGCGATGAATGGCCGGATCTGGGACCCGGCCAAAGTGCGCAAAAACGTCGCCGCCAATCGCTTCGAGGCACTGGCAGCAGACTAGTGCAGGGAACGCTGACACTCCGTGCCTCCAACGCTTGTGCCACCCTAAGGCGTTGTAAATCATTAAAGGTGCCATCTTGCTGGTCTTTTGCCCCGTCTGCTTCGTTGCGCAAAGGGTTTCATAGTCTAACTATGCGCCCCTTTGCGCGCCTTGCAGACGGAGCAAAATCCTTCGCAATCCGCCGCCTTTAATGATGGCTCTTCGTGGAAACGTGTGGGTGACTGGCGTCCGGCGATTGTAGCGCAGCCCTTGTAGCACAAGGCTTTGCGGC
>PEUI01000387.1:0-2573 GCA_002785585.1 Lysobacterales bacterium CG02_land_8_20_14_3_00_62_12 | reverse complement strand
TGACCGAGCGCGACCAATTTCTTGGCGCCGCTGCGGTCCTGGTAACGCGCGCGCACTTCGGCGTAGTCGGCACGTACCGTGGCCATAAAGGCGGTGCGGCGTTCCGGGCTGATCAGGTTCTGCGCCACGCCAACCGCGCGTGAAGCGTCTTTGACCCAGACCGTGGCGGCGTCGTGGCAGGGTTCGATCTTCAACGCGGTGTGCGCGCGGGAAGTGGTGGCGCCACCGATCATCAGCCCAATCGCCAGACCTTGACGTTTCAACTCGCGGGCGAAGTGGTGCATCTCTTCGAGCGAGGGCGTGATCAGCCCGGACAATCCAATCAGATCGGCGTTTTCGGCGACCGCACAATCGATGATGCGTTGCGCGGGCACCATCACTCCGAGATCGATCACCTCAAAATTATTGCAGCGAAGCACCACGCCGACGATATTTTTGCCAATGTCGTGGACATCGCCCTTGACCGTGGCCATCACGATCTTGCCGTTACTGCGGCGGGTTTCGCCGCTCAGTCGCTTTTCTTCTTCGATGTAGGGGATCAACAGCGCCACTGCTTTTTTCATCACCCGTGCCGATTTCACCACTTGCGGCAGAAACATCTTGCCGGCGCCGAACAGGTCGCCGACCGCGTTCATGCCGTCCATCAATGGGCCTTCGATGACATGCAACGGCCGCGCCGCCGCTTGTCTGGCGGTCTCGGTATCGAGCTCGACGTAACTGTCATCGCCATGCACCAGGGCGTAGATCAGCCGTTCGTTTACCGGGCGCTCGCGCCATCCGGGACCGACGGCGTCAACGCTCGCCGCTGATTTACCCTGATACTGGGCAGCAATTTCGAGCAGTCGTTCGGTGCCCTCTGCGCGTCGGTTGAGGACGACGTCTTCAACGCGTTGGCGCAACTCGGCGGGCAGGTCGTCGTAGATCGGCAGGGCGCCAGCATTGACGATCCCAAGGTCCATGCCGGCGCGGATGGCGTGGTACAAAAACACGCTGTGGATGGCTTCGCGCACGGCGTTGTTGCCGCGGAACGAGAAACTGACATTGGACACGCCACCGGAAACATGCGCGAGCGGGAACCGGCGTTTGAGTTCGGCGGCGGCCTCGATGAAGTCAAGGCCATAACGATTGTGTTCGTCGATGCCGGTGGCGATGGCAAAGATGTTCGGATCGAACAAAATATCTTCGGGCGCAAAACCAGCGACTTCGGTCAGCAGTCGATAACAGCGCGCCAGAATCTCGACCTTGCGGGCGCAGGAGTCGGCTTGACCGTTTTCGTCAAACGCCATCACCACCACCGCCGCACCGTAGCGGCGCACCATGCGCGCTTGTTGCAGAAAGCTGGCTTCGCCTTCCTTGAGCGAAATCGAATTGACCACGCCCTTGCCCTGAAGACATTTGAGGCCGGCCTCGATCACGCTCCATTTGCTGGAATCGACCATCACCGGAAGCCGCGCAATATCCGGTTCGGCGGCAATCAGTTGCAGGAACTGCACCATCGCCGCGGCGGAGTCGAGCAGGCCTTCATCCATGTTGACGTCGATGATCTGGGCGCCGTTTTGCACTTGGCTGCGTGCCACTTCGACGGCAGCGTCGAAGCGGTCTTCCTTGATCAGTTTGCGAAATTGCGCCGAGCCGGTGACATTGGTGCGCTCGCCGATGTTGACGAAGTTGGTCTCCGGGGTAATGACGAAGGCTTCGAGGCCGGCCAGCCGCGTGTGTGCCGCGGGTTGCGGCAGCGAGCGCGGCGGCAACGCCCGCACGGCGTCACCAATGGCGCGGATGTGCGCGGGCGTGGTGCCGCAGCAACCGCCGACGATATTGAGCAGCCCGGCACTGGCAAACTCGCCGAGCACCTGCGCCATCGCTTCCGGGCTTTCGTCGTAACCGCCAAAAGCATTGGGCAGACCCGCATTCGGGTGGGCGCTGACCGCGCAGTCGGCGATCTCCGACAACACCGCAATGTGCTCGCGCAAATCGCGCGCGCCGAGCGCGCAGTTGAGCCCAATCGACAGTGGCCGGGTATGCCGCAGCGAGTACCAGAACGCCTCCGCAGTTTGTCCGGATAACGTGCGCCCGGAGCGGTCGGTGATGGTGCCGGAGATCATGATCGGCAGGCGGCCACCGCGGTTATCGAACACCGCTTCGATCGCAAACAGCGCGGCCTTGGCATTGAGCGTGTCGAAAATGGTTTCCACCATCAAGATGTCACTGCCGCCGTCGATCAAGCCATCGGTGGCTTCGGTGTAAGCCGCCACCAGTTCATCAAAATCGATATTGCGAAAGCCCGGTTGATTGACATCCGGCGACATCGAGGCGGTGCGACTGGTCGGTCCGAGGACCCCAACGACGAACCGTGGCTGTGCGGGTGTGCGCGCGGTGGCGGCGTCGCACGCGCTGCGCGCCAGCCGGGCGCCGTCGCGATTGAGTTCATAGACCAGCGCTTGCATACCGTAATCGGCTTGGCTGATCGACGTCGAATTGAAGGTATTGGTTTCGATCAGATCGGCACCGGCATCGAGATATTTTCGGTGCACTTCCGCAATGATCGCGGGCTGGGTCAAGGTCAGCAGATC
>PEUI01000376.1 GCA_002785585.1 Lysobacterales bacterium CG02_land_8_20_14_3_00_62_12 | reverse complement strand
CTATGTGACGCTTTGTGCAACGACGCAGGCGGGCGAAAGAACCAGCAAGATGGGTAAGTTATTTTTGCGCGACGCCTAAGGTCAGCCAGCAGAAACCCGAGTGTATCGCGCCCCGGCCGGGGTCAACACGCACCACCAGCAGGATTTCATCCGACCAGACGACTGACGCCGTGCACCGCCGCTGCCCGCCGCACGCGACGCACCACGTCGGCCAAATGCTTGCGGTTTTTTACTTCGATCACGAACACCATCGCCGCCGTGGCCAGATCACGCTCCTGGTATTCCACGGTGTCGATGTTGGAATCGCGTTCGGCGATCGCCGCTGCCACCGTCGCCAATACGCCGGGCTTGTTGTCTACCACCACTTTGAGCGCCACTTTGAAGTCGCCGCTGACCTCACGATCCCAACCCACCGCTACGCAACGCTCGGCCGGCTTGCACAAATCGCTCACATTCGGGCAATCCGCCTGGTGCACAACGATGCCCTTGCCCGCAGAAAGAAAACCAAATATTTCGTCGCCGGGCAACGGGTAACAACAATGCGCGAAGCTGATCACACCCTGGGTGGAACTGGTGATCAGGATCTGCTCGGCCGGTCCCGGCACGATGCCCGAAGTCGATAGGTCGAGATTGCGCAGCAGGGTGCGCGCCACCTGGGCGGCAATCCGGTTGCCGAGGGCAATTTCGGCAAGCAGGTCTTCGAGTCGGTGCAAATGCTGGTCGGCAAGAAAAGCATCGAGGGCCGCCACCGGCACGTTTTCCAGTGCCGCGCCCATCGCCTCCAGCGCGCAGTCGAGCAGTCGATGGCCAATCTCAACCGCGTCTTCATGCTGCATTTGTTTGAGCGCATGCCGAATCGCCGTGCGCGCCCGGCTCGAGGTGACGAAGTCGAGCCAACCAAGCTGCGGTTGCGCCGCACCCGCGGTGATGATTTCGACGGTTTGGCCGCTCATCAGTCGCGTCCGCAAGGGCACCAGTTTTTTGTCGACCCGCGCCGCCACCGCGTGGTCGCCGACGTGGGTGTGGACCGCGTAGGCAAAGTCGATGGCGGTGGCGTGGCGCGGCAACGACAGAATGTCGCCCTTGGGCGAGAACAGGTAAACCTCGTCCGGGAACAGATCGATCTTGACGCTTTCGACAAACTCCAGCGAACTGCTGCTCGCCGCATCGGCGTCGACCAAGCCGGTGACCCAGTCCCGCGCCCGGGATTGTGCGCTGTTGCCAGCGGCCGATTCTGCTTTGTACGACCAGTGTGCGGCGATGCCGCGCTCGGCCAGCAGGTCCATGTCCTCGGTACGAATCTGCACTTCGATCGGGGTATTGCCGGGGCCGAGCAAGGTCGTGTGCAGGCTCTGATAACCGTTGGCTTTGGGGATCGCAATGAAATCGCGGAAGCGATTTTCCATCGGCTTGTACAGGCCGTGCGCCAGCCCCAGCGTCATGTAGCACTGCAACGTTTCCAGCACCACAACGCGCGCGCCGAACACGTCCATGACCTGGGCCAGCGACTTGTGTTCGGCTTTCATTTTCGAATAGATGCTGTACGGCGATTTGATGCGGCTGACGATCCGCGCCGGGATATTTTCTTCGATCAAGCGGCGTTCCATCTGCTGCTGGATGCGGGTCATGCTCTCTTCGCGAAAACGGTAGGTCTCGGCCACGTGTTTGGCGAGCACAAAATGGCGTCGTGGATACAACGCGGCAAAACCCATGTCCTGCAGTTCTGCCTTGATTCGATTCATCCCCAAGCGCTGCGCGATCGGGGCGTAGATTTCGAGTGTTTCACGGGCGATACGGCGGCGCGCGTCGGTCGGCATCGACGCAATCGTGCGCATATTGTGCAGCCGATCGGCGAGTTTGATCAGAATCACCCGCAAGTCGCGCGACATCGCCAACACCATCTTGCGAAAACTCTCGGCGTTGACCTCAGCCCGGGTTTTGCTCTCGACCCGATCGAGCTTGGTGACGCCGTCGACCAGATCGGCAACCACCGGGTTGAAGGCGGCTTCCAGATCGGCCCGGGTCAGCGCGGTGTCTTCCAGCGTGTCGTGCAGGATCGCAGCGCAAATGCCGTCGGCGTCGAGATGCATTTCCGCGAGTACACCAGCCACCGCCAGCGGATGGGTAATGTAGGCCTCCCCGCTGCGCCGATTCTGCCCGAGATGGGCGCGGGCACCGAACTCAAAAGCCCGAAAAACCTGCTGCCGACCTGGCGCTGACAAATACTCGCCCAGGCTGCGCTCAAGCGCGTACCACTCCGCTGGATATCCAGCACCAGCAACCGCCACTGGAGTCGCCGCGATCGACATGGCGACCCGACCTCAGCGCAACCCGCAGCGACCGGATGGAGGCGCTCGGTTCATGACCTACAGATCGTCGCCCTTGGACAAATCATCATCGGCCACTTCTTGCGCCGCCCATTCCAGCGCTTCGCGTTCGGCGCGGGCGCGCTCCTGGCGATCAATGTCGGCGAGCAATTCCGGGGTGATTTTGCCGCCGGCAATTTCGCGCAAGGCAACCACGGTGCATTTGTCGTTGCTGGCCGGAATCAAGGGGTCCACGCCTTTCGACAATTGCCGGGCGCGCTTGGTCGCCATCAATACCAGTTCAAATCGGTTCTCGACTACCTGCAAGCAGTCTTCAACGGTGATGCGCGCCATGGAGTCTCCTCAAATCTCTAGAAAAATCAGCAAATTGCCGGTCTGCAAGGGTAGCAGAGCCGGGCTGGAACGCGCAAATTGCGTTTGGCCGCG
>PEUI01000262.1 GCA_002785585.1 Lysobacterales bacterium CG02_land_8_20_14_3_00_62_12 | reverse complement strand
GTGGTCGGCTGCATTTCGCCCTGGAACCTGCCGCTGTATTTGTTGAGCTGGAAAATCGCCCCGGCGCTGGCTGCTGGCAACTGCGTGGTGGCCAAGCCCTCTGAAATCACGCCACTATCGGCCCACCGCCTGAGCGAAACACTGCTCCGCATCGGCTTTCCGCCGGGGGTGCTGAACATCGTCCACGGCCACGGCGCGGTGGCTGGCAAAGCGCTGGTGGAACATCCCAAAGTCAAAGCCATCAGCTTCACTGGCAGCACCGCAGTGGGCAAACAAATCGCTGGGCATTGCGGACCGGCGTTGAAAAAAGTGTCGTTGGAACTGGGCGGCAAGAATCCGGTATTGGTGTTTGCCGACGCGCCGCGCGAGCAGTTGATCGCTACGCTGCTGCGTTCGGCGTTTCAGAATGCCGGGCAAATTTGCCTGTGCGGATCGCGACTGCTGATCGAGCGTAGCGCCTACGCGGAAGTGCGCGATGCGCTGGTCGCTGGTGCCAAAGCGTTGACGGTCGGCGATCCGCAATGCGCCGATACCCGCATCGGCGCGTTGACTTCCGCAGCGCACTTCAACAAGGTGATGGCCTGCATTGATCGCGCTCGCCAGGACGGCGGCCAAATCCTCTGCGGCGGCGTCGCCCTGCACCCCAGCGGCCGCTGCGCCGAGGGTTGGTTTATTCTGCCGACGATCATTGATGGCTTGCCAGCGGATTGCCGAACCCACCACGAAGAAATCTTCGGCCCGGTGGTCAGCTTGCAGGCTTTCGACAGCGACGCCGAGGCACTGGCCCTGGCCAACGACTGCGACTATGGCTTGGCGGCACAAATTTGGACCAGCAACCTGCAACGGGCGCATCGATTGGCGGCCGCCATCGACTGTGGCATCGTCTGGATCAATGGCTGGATGCAGCGGGACTTGCGCACACCTTTTGGTGGTGTCAAACAGTCTGGCCTCGGCCGCGAAGGCGGCGTCGAGGCGATGCGCTTCTTTACCGAAACCAAGAACATTTGTCTGCCACTGGCATAGCCCGCACTACCCCACCGCAATCCCGGAGATCAGCCCGCCATGACCGACCGTGTTCACGCCAGCGCCGCACCGGCTCCTGTTGGCGCCTATCCGCATGCCCGTCGGGTCGGCAATTTGTTGTTTTTGTCTGGCATCGGTTCGCGCTGTCCCGGCAGCGACGCCATTCCCGGCAACGTGATCGGCGCCGATGGCAAGCTGCTCGGCCACGATATCGAAGCGCAATGCCACCAGGTATTTGCCAACGTCCGAACGGTGCTCAAGGCAGCGCATGCACGCTGGGAAGATCTGATTGATATCACCGTGTACCTGACCGACATGGAACACGATTTCGACACCTTCAATCGCGTCTACGCCGAGTATTTCCCGTCCGCGCAACCGTGCCGTACCACCGTTGGCGTCGGTGCGCTGCCGACCGCCATCGCCATCGAACTGAAATGCATCGCGGTGATTTCTGGAGAAGCCTGATGTTGTCCCCCATCCATTTGTCGAGCTGGATCGAAGCCCATCGCCATCTGCTGAAGCCGCCGGTCGGCAACAAGTGCATCGTCGATGGCGACTTCATTGTCATGATCGTGGCCGGGCCCAACCGACGCAGCGATTATCACATCGAAGAAGGCCCGGAGTTCTTCTATCAAATCGAGGGAGAAATGGTGCTGCACATCCAGCAGGATGGCCAGGCCAAGAAGGTTCCGATCCGCGCTGGCGAGCTGTTTTATCTGCCACCCAACGTCCCGCATTCACCGCAACGCATGGCCAACTCCATCGGTCTGGTGATCGAACGCAAGCGCCTGCCGCACGAGCAGGATGGATTGATCTGGTATTGCGAGCGCTGCAATCACCCGCTCTATTCCGAACAGTTTCACTTGACCAATATCGAGACCCAATTTTTCGCCGTATTTGAGCGCTTCTATGCCTCGACCGAGCATCGTACCTGCCCACAATGCGGCGTTGTGCACCCGGCACCAGCGCGTTGAGCCCTCACCCAAGTCGCATCGCTTGGTGGGAGCGCAGCGAACTCCAACGTCGATCACGCGGGTTGACGTTTCCACCATAATCGCTTGCAGGATGACGGAAATCGCCAGGTTCACCCCCAAGCTCGTTCGCTGTTTTGGTTCCGCTGGAGGGTGCATGCGCTGCGCTTGTCCGCCCTACAACCCACATCGTTACCCACACCCCGCTTCCTTCGCTACCGCCTGCGCTTCGAGCGCGAGCACAAAATCCTTGCATCGCTACAGCCCGATCCAGATCGTTTGCGGGCCGGGCATGCCGTCGGCCTTGCGGTTGAGGAAGCCGCCGAAGCCGCCGACCATGCGGATGATTTCGTTGATGCTGGGTGGCGTGTCTGGTGGCAGGCGATGGGTCGCCACCAGGTAGAGGGCGCGCCATTCTTCGTCGGCGAATAGCAGACTCGCCGGTAGCTCCGGGCAATCGCGGCCGATCATGGTCAGATACAGCACGCGCCAGGCGATCAGCCTGTACAGCGCCAGCGCCGGTTCCAGGCGTTGCAGTTTCTCCAACTGCATCTCCTCGATCTTGCAGCCGGACTTCAGCACCCGGAAGTAGATTTCGATCTGCCAGCGGCACAGGTACCAGGACAGCTTTTGTTGTGCTTGCTCCAGGGTCTGAACCGGCAGGTTGGTCAGCAGCAGCCACTCGATCGGGGTCTGCCCGGGTACTGGGTTTTCTTCCCGCGCCCGGATCGCGGTCACCTCGACCGGGTCCCGTTGCGCGTGCCCATCCGGTGCCAGCAGGATCACGCGCAGCGCGCGCAGGCTCTGGGTGATGCGGCGCCCGCGGCGCGGATGGTCGCTTGGGGTGGCTGCGCCGGTAGCGGTGGCCGCCGGGCGCGCGGTCGGCAGGACGAACGCCACGCTGCCCAGCGGCGCGCTTTTCACGGCCTTCATCGGTATTACGAGTCTTCATGCCTTCCGCCGACCCGCTCGCCCATCGACAGAGCTCCCCGCTTACTGCGCACCACCTTCTCTGCGTTCCGTCCACAACCACCCCACCAGGTCGCAGGATCGCTTGCTTCACCACCCTCAGCGTCCTGCGTTGCTTCCAGACTTCATCGTGATACCCGGACGACTCGTCATTCGATAGAACCGAACTCGGTTCGTCTTTATCCTGCGGACCGCAGGTTCGTCTCCGGTTGCTCCCCACCCCGCCTCACGGCGACGCAGTGACCTTCGACTACGAGGCCGTGGCTGGCCTCGACGGGGACTTCCACCCCGCTGATTGCACGCCCTCACGGGCGCACGGCATCGCTGCGCGCCCAAGCTATCTCGGCTAAATCGGTGTCGGCAAGCCCAGCGCCGGGTGCAGCGATTGCATCCATCGACGTGCCGCTTGCATCGACGGATAGCGCTGACCGGCGAGTTCCTGCACTGGCACGATGCCACGCAGGCAATTGCTCAGAAACAACTCATCGGCGCTGCGCAAATCCAGCCGCGACAGGTTCGCCACCGCCACCGTAAATCCCGGCGCTGGCGTCGCCAGTACCGCCGCGCGGCAAAGCCCGGCGATGCCGCAGCGATCCAGCGCGGGCGTCAATAGCTCGGTGCCAAAGCGCGCAAACAAATTGGCGCTGGTGGCGGCGATCACGCGGTCCTGGGCATCGCACATCAGGCCCTCGCCGATATCGGCACCCTGCCACTCGCCGCGCGCGAGCACCTGTTCCAATCGATTGAGATGTTTGATCCCGGCCAGGCGCGGCTGTTCGCCCAATTGCGTGGCGCACCAACGCAGTCGAATGCCCTGCTGATACAGCATCGGATCGATCAGCGGCGCACGATAGACCAACACGATGCGCCGCGTGGACGAGGGGCCGGGGGCGTAACCGCGGGCGCCATCGCCGCGGGTCAACAATACTTTGATCACGCCGGCATTCGGCAGCGCTGCAGCCTGCTCGATTTCGCCGATGAGCACAGCCGCCGCCACCATCGGCAGCGCCAAGCGCTCTGCGCCCTGGCGCAGGCGTTCGCCATGCGCGGCCAACCAGCAGGGGCGACCGTCATGCACGCGCAAGCTGGTGAACAGACCATCGCCGTAGTGCAAGCCGCGGTCGCTGATCGGCAGCAGCGCGTTGGCCTGGCCATCGATAAAACTGGCGATCATGGCTGCGCTTCCCGGCGCCATGAACCCACCGAATCCGCGCTCAGTGCGCGCAACAGTCCCTGTGCCTTGGCCCGGGTTTCTTCGAGCTCACGCGGGGCTTGCGAATCGGCCACGATACCGGCGCCAGCCCGAAACTCAATCTGCCCGGCATGCACGCTGATACTGCGAATCAGGATATTCAGATCCATCCGGCCATCGACCCCCAGATAGCCGAGTGCCCCGGTGTAAAAGCCGCGACCAGCGCCCTCCAGCTCGGCAATGATTTGCATGCAGCGCACTTTGGGACAGCCGGTGATGGTGCCGCCAGGAAATACCGCACGCAGTACCGCCACTGGCGATACCCCAGCCCGCAATTGCCCGCGCACATTGGAAACGATGTGATGGACATGCGCATAACTCTCCACTTCCATCAACGCATCGACCTGGACCGTGCCCGGCACGGTGACGCGGCCAAGATCGTTGCGTTGCAGATCGATCAACATGATGTGCTCGGCGCGTTCCTTGGGGTGGCCGATCAACTCGGCGACGCGCGCGGCATCGTCGTCGCCGAAAAAACGTGGCCGCGTGCCGGCGATCGGCCGGGTCTGCACGACGCCGTTGGCGACCGCGACCAAACGCTCCGGCGAGGAACTGACCAGTGCCAGATCGCGCCACTGCAAAAAGCCGCAAAACGGCGCCGGATTGCTCTCGCGCAAGGCCGCGTACAGCGCCGCCACCGGCACCGCCGATGGCCAGCGCGCGCGCCAACCACGCGACAAGTTGACCTGAAACACATCGCCGGCGCCGATGTAATCGATGATCCGATCCACCCCGCGCAAGAACTCATCGGCGGCATCTTCGTGCACCGCCTGCGCGCATCGATCAGGCACGACCGTCGGCGGCGCCACCGCCAGGTCGCGCCGCACCTGATCGGCGAGCGCTGCAAAACCGGATTCCGCGATCAACCAGACCCGCGCTGTGGCGTGATCCCGAATCAACGCCACCGGCGTGCGCAAGGCCAAAGCGCGCGGCACCGGCTGGCTCGGCGCGGGCAAATCCAATCGCGGTTCAATCTCGCCGGCAAGTTCGTAGCCGAGCGCCAGCAACCAACCACCAGCAAACGGCAGCTCAGGAGCTTGCGCTTCCGCCGCCAGCGCCGACACTGCCGTAGCGCGACCCGCAAGCGACTGCGTCCACGCCTCCAGCGCCTCCAAAAAACCACCAGCGCCAGCAGCGTGCGGACCGTGCAAACTGCCGTCATCGGCGCACACCAGCGCTTCGCCGTTGCTCACCAGCAGCAAATCGAACCCCCCGGCTTGCGCGCCCACGGCGACGGTTTCCAGCAGGCCAACATAGCGTTCGGGCCAGGCCGCGCACAGCGCCAGAAAATCCACCGGTTCGGTCAGCCGTTCGGTTCTCGTTCTCACGCGCTGACCTTCACCGATGGCGCCACCCGCTGCGATGTCGGCAGCATAAGGCAATCGACCGAGTGACCACTGCCCGCTCCCCTCAGTCCACGGTGGCTCAAGCGCTGGGTTCAAGCACTCGGCTCCAGCCACAGCGCCCGCCAACCGGCAAGCCCGAGTTGGCGCAGCGTATCGATATTGCGTTGATAGATTTTGCTGGCCTCGGGAAACGCCTCAACCGCACGGGCGATGCTGGCTTCTCGCAGAAGGTGCAGGATCGGATACGGCGCGCGATTGCTGAAGTTCTCGATCGCGTCGGGCGCGCTGCCGGCGAATTGGTAATCCGGGTGGAAACTGGCGACTTGAATCTCACCGCCCAGATCAAGCTCGGATATCGCCGCGTCGACGACTTCGAGAAAATCGTTGTAGTCGAGAAAATCGTTCAACACATATGGATGGATCAACAACGTGGTCTCGATCTGTGCCGGGTCGGCGTCGTAAAGAAACTCCAGTTCGTGCAACAGATCGGCAAGCAACGCTTCTTCCGTGGCAGCGGCGCTGACCACGTAGCGAATCTGCCGCTTGACCTGCACCGCCTTGGCAAACGGGCACAGATTGAGCCCGATCACGGCGCGTTCCAGCCAGCGTTCGGTGGCGGCGATGATGGTTGCGTCGGCGGTCTGGTGCATCGGCCATTGTCCCGCAGTTCGCGCGCCAACGGCGTCACCGGTGCCGTGGATTCAGTCGTAGCTCGGCTCAAGGCGCGTAGCGCCGGAGCCGACATCCCCGCTACGGCGTACGCTGCGGCGCCGCCAACAGCGCGATCAAGCGTTGGCTGAGCAGATAAACATCGCCCGGCCAACGCGCCGAAAGATAGTTGCCATCTTCGACCACAAACGCGGCCCGAGCATCCTCCTCGCGACCGCGCTTGCCCAAAGTAATCGGGCCGCGCTCAAACTGGGCGGGCGAAGCCAAAGCCGCGCGCACTTCGTCTTCGACATAGGCCGGATAGGTGCGGTAATAGCGCCCGAGTTTCCAACCACTGATGGCGAACGCCAGCGCCTCCATATACTTGGGCAAGCAGGTCGTGCGGCGCTGATAAAGCAAACTGTGACCGGCCGCATCGCGCGCCCGCGCCAGCACCAACACGCCGTGGCAAATCGCCGCCAGCGGCCGATCCAGCGCCGTGAACGCGGCTACTTTGGATTGCAGCAAAGCGCTTTCCAGATACTGCTTGATGCCCGCCGCATGACCGCCGGGCAACCACAGCGCAGCGAAATCCTGTGGCACAATTTGCGCCCAGGTGATCGGCTGACAAAACGCCGTCGATGCCCGCATCAACGCATAATTCGCGCGCGCCTCCGCATCGGCGCCAAGCTGACCAAAAATCACCCCGGTCAGCAACCGTGGATCACAAGCCGGCACCGAACCGAACTCGGTAGCAAACACCAGCTCGTGCCCGGCCGCAGCAAGCAGCCGCCACGGCACCGCCACCTCGGTGGTATCGAAATCGGTATCCGGCAATGGAATCAGAATGCGCGCCATAGCGGCTAACGATAGCGCAGCGGGTGGGCGTTGACCCGAATCGGCTGGCCGGGGCTGGCGATTTGCACCGACGCTGACCAGCAGGTAAGGTGCCCGCCCTCACCCCCGCTTGTCACTGGTTGCCGCAATGATTGCAGGCCATCGCCGCGTGTCTTTGTTGTGTTTTGGCCTACTGTTGGCGCAGTCAGCGCCAGCGGTCCATGCCAAAGCCTTGCAGCCACCGAGCGAATGGCTGGACGCCGCCACCAACAACACCATTGTCGCCGAGGTGATCGGGATCGATCTTGGCGGCAAGCTGAGCCTGAAAAAGCTCGCCGACATTCATGGTCAGAAGGCGGCCCCAAGCGAGTTGACGCTGACCACGCCCCCGTGGCTGTTGACCAAGCTCAGTCCCGGGCAGCGTTACGTGATTGCCTATACGGCCTACACGCGCAGTGCGGTCAAGCCGAAGACCCTGGTCGCAATACCCACCGGACCCACCCTATTGATCGGTCCGGGATTGGAGCCAGCGCTGTTTCTGGATAGCCCCAACGCTAGAAAACTGCTCACGCCAACGCCGCGCAAGATCGTCGATGTGTCCCGCACCGACCTGGACTTTGTGCTTGCCGGGCTGGCCAGCGACGATGGTCAGTACCAGAACTATTTTGCGGCCGAGTTGGCCTTGCGTCCGGAACTGCAAGCGCTATTGACAGCAACCGACGACGCTCAGATTTCGGCGTTCGTCCGCAACCCGCAAGCCCACCCCTCGGCGCGCGCCCTACTATTGCGCAGCATGGCGCAGCGGTCAGCAAGCGCACCGCTGCCTTGGATCGATGCGGCTGCCAGCGACATCCTCGACGCACTTTCAGAAACTGGACACCAGCGCGCCGATGATTTCAACGCAGCGCTGGCCAACACGGCATTCAGCGTGCTGCAAGGGCACAAGGCATCGATCGCCTTGCCGACGCTGGCGCGTTGGATTGGCAGTGATAGCCCGCCCTTGGCCGAACAGGCACTGTTGATGATCCGCCAACAAGCCCCCAAGCAGGAGCGCCCCCTGGCCGAAGCAGCATTGTCACTGAGCTTGTTGGATGCCGACACGCGAACCTTTTTACACGATCATCTTCGGCGATTGACGGTGATGGAAGAAGCGCTGCGAACGGCGGCGCCAGACGGCTGACTTAACCCAACACGAGCCGGGAACAGATTTTCCCCCGGAATCAAACCGCAATCATTTTTTTGCAACCGATTGGAGAGGGCAAATGAATATCATCAAAGTCACCCCAGTGCATGCGATCTTGCTGGCCACGCTGGCCAGCTGGTCCAGCCTGGCCAGCGCCAGTTCATCGGCACCGCAGGTGCTGCAAGATGTGCGTCACGACGAATCACGGCCGATGCGGGACATCATCCGCGAGCTGCCGACTTTGGCACCAGGCGATCCAGCACATCCTTATGAGATCCCCAATATTTTTCTGAAGCCACACGACGCCGCGCCGCTGGCGGAGGGACGTGAACTGAGTCAGCGCAGCATGCAGTTACAACCCTCCGGTACGCCCGCACCCAGCACCATCGTTTCTTTCGATGGCATGTCGGTGAGCGATGGTGGCGGCTTCATTCCGCCAGACACCAACGGCGACGTCAGTCCAAGCGAATACATCCAGTGGATCAACACCAGTTGGGCCATTTTCGACAAGGTCACCGGCGTCCGCACCTCTGGTCCTACGGCGGGCAACTCGTTCTGGGCTGGTTTCGGCGGTCGTTGCCAGACCAGTAATGCCGGTGATCCGATCGCGCTCTGGGATGACCGCGCGCAACGCTGGCTGATGTCGCAATTCACCGTTCCACCGAACGGATCGAATATCGGCAGTCAGTGCGTTGCCATTTCCACGACCAGCAATCCACTCGGCACTTATTTTCGTTACGAGTTCCAGTTTCCCTGGTTCGGAGACTACCCGCACTTCGGCGTCTGGACCGACAACGGCGCTGGCCAAAACGCCTATCTGATGACCACCCACGAGTTCCAGGAGACCCCAACCCAAGCATTTCAAGGCGCCGCTTTCATCGCCTTTGAGCGCGACAAAATGTTGGCTGGCCTGCCCGCGCAAGTGGTCCGCTTTCCCGGCTTTGATGCCTTCGGTGTGGAGCCTGCCCATCTGGAAGGCGCCTTCGATGCGCCCGCGGGCGCTTGCCCCACCTTTGTCCACTTTGATGCCGCCACCAGCGAATACCTGTTCTGGGATCTCTGCCTGAACTGGGCCAACACCGCTGCCAGCAGTATCTCGGCGACCCCGCAACGAATCGCTGCGCGCGCGCCGTTCACCCCGCGATTCATCCAGGTACCACAGCTCAATTCGGTCAATCCACTGGATGTATTCGGCACCCACATCATGTATCGCGCTTCGACCCGGGCATTCCCGGTCGGGGCGCCATCGGCGGTGTCGATGGTGGTCAATCACACCGTGGAAGGGCCATTGCAACAAGGGGCACTCGACTGGGTGCAGTTTGCGTTCCAGCCGGGCGCTGCCGCTTTGCCGGCGGGTAGCCTGCTCGCCGATGGTTTTGAAGATCCGCAGCCGGTGGCGTTGAGCAAGACCCTGGTCGATGAAGGTAGCTACGTGCCGGATGGCAACACCCGCTGGTTGGGCGGCATCGCCATGGACAAGAGCGGCAACATCGGCGTTGGCTACTCGGTATCCAGCACCACCATGAACCCGGAAATCCGGATCAACGGGCGCACCCTCGATGACCCCGCTGGTCAATTGCGCGACGAGCAATCCTGCTCGCCCACCGGCACCGGTGCCCAGACCAGCACCAGCAACCGTTGGGGCGACTACTCGTCGATGAGCGTCGATCCGAGCGACGAGTGCACGTTCTGGTACACCAACGAGTTCTATCCGGTTACCACGAACAGTTCCTGGAATACCCGCATTTGCTCCTTCAAGTTCGCCAGCTGCGGCCAACCCAACTATGCCGTGGTGGCCGATTCGCCCACCCGCATCGAAATGTGCGCGGCCACTTCAATCAGTGATCCGACAATCGACCTGCGGGTCGGCGTGCTCGACGGATTTACTGCGGGGGTCACCTTCTCCGCCAGTGGCTTGCCCGGCAGCATCACGCCGACGTTCAATCCGGTATTGGTCACCCCGACCCCCGGCACCAGCCAGCTCACCTTGACCGGCGCGCTGGCCACCGCTTCCGGCGAATACTCCGGCGTTGTTACCGGCACCGCCGGTGCGCAGACGCGCACCCTGCCGATCAGTCTCGGCATCTCCTCGGCGGCCGCCGCACAACCCACCCTGCTAACGCCGACCGACGCCGCAACCGGGGTCAAAGTGCGTCCAACCTTGTCATGGAATGCCGTGCCCGGCGCCTTGAGCTATTTGGTGCAAGTAGCCGCCGATGCGGGTTTCAGCAACATCGTTGCCAGCGCCGTGGTCACCAGCCCGACCTGGGCCGTGGATGTTGGTCTGACGCCGAGTACCGCTTATTTCTGGCGCGTTAGCCCGTCCAATTATTGTGGTGTCGGAACGGTATCGGCAACCCGCACCTTTACCACGGGCGTGCCCGGCAACTGTCCGACTGCGACCGTTGCCTCCACCGTCTTCCTGGACAATTTCCAGAGCGGCGCCAATGGTTGGACAGTGGCCGGCACCGGCGGCACCGGTTGGACGCAAGGCGCCGCCACCGGCGGCACCGGGCTCACCACCACGGTATGGCGCGTAATCGACAATACGGTCACCTCCGACCAAATGCTGACTTCACCCAATCTGGTCATCCCACCCGGCGCGCAGGCAGTGATCCTGTCATTCGATGCTTACCACAGTTTCGAAACCGATGGCCCCAATGGCTGTTGGGATGGCGCTGCGCTGGAAGCCAAGCTGCTAGCCGATCCAGCGTTCACCCATCTGGGCGCCAATCGCATGTTCACCGATCCCTACACCGGCCCGGTATCCGCTGGTGCGCCCCTGGCTGGCCGTGCGGTCTGGTGTACCAAAACCACCACACCGCCGCGTCGCTCGATCGTCGATCTGGATGATTTCGCCGGCCAAACCATCCAACTGCGATTCCGCGCGACCTCCGACAGCAACACCGCCGGCACCGCGCCCACCGGCATGCACATCGACAATCTGAAAGTCGAAGTTTGCCAATAAGCCCTTAAATTGCGCGCCGCAGCATCGTACTGCGGCGCGTCAACTTGCCGAGCCAGCACCGCTAGGGGCTGGCTCTTTTTTGCGCCAGCCGATGAGCTAGGCAAGGGCTCTGCGCTGAGCGAAACGAGGCCCGTTCCAACATTGCGGCCATCTTCCAGCGTGTCGGGAAGGCGCTGACTCGACCCACTGCTGATCATCACGCTGAAGTCCAACGGCGGCGGCAGCAAGGAATACTTGTTCACCGATCATCT
>PEUI01000112.1:9866-11468 GCA_002785585.1 Lysobacterales bacterium CG02_land_8_20_14_3_00_62_12 | reverse complement strand
GTGGAGACTCCGGCGAACTGGACGCTGCTGAGCCCGACCACGCCAGCGCCGGGGACTGCGATCAGTCTCGCCACCGCTACGTTCACCTACACGGCAGGCAGCCGGACGCTCCGGATCACTGGACTGTCGCTACGGACTGGTGACACGTTCAGAATCACGGCAAAGACTGCCATCATCGACAACTACGGCAACGCCATGGTAGTGAACGACACCACCTACCCGAACTACCGGGAAGGCACGGTGACCGGTGTCAACGCCCCGACCATCCAGAGCGCGACGGCTACCAACAGCACGCTGACGGTAGTGTTTAGCGAGGACGTGACCGGCGCGGACGTGGTTGCCAACTACTCCTTCGAAAGCCCGACTGGGACGCCGGTTGCGCTCACTGGCGTGACGGTCACGTACGCCGCGGTGACCAACACGGCGACCCTGAGCGGTCTGGTTCTGTTGACCGGTGACACCTTCAAGCTGAAGGTCGCCAACGTGACAGACGCAAACAACAACGCCCTGAGCAACACCGCCAACACGATCTCAGGGACGGTGACCGGTGAGGCGCCGCCGACAGTGGCTAGTTCCACTGCCACCAACGAAACGGTGACGGTAACGTTCACCAAAGACCTCAGTAGGACGACGGTTCCCGCTGCCGGAAGCACCCCCGGCACCACGCCGGCCGCGACGTCTACGACGGACCCGACCCAGGATCCAACCAACTACAAACTGGAGAGCCCCTATGGCACCACTGTGTCGTTAGCTGGCGCGACGTTCGTGTACGCAAACAAGGTGACCACAATCGTCGGAGTGACCTTGAAGACGGACGAAGAGTATCGCATCACGGTGAGCAACGTTACGGACTCGTTCCAAAACAAGATCGGCACCCCGAACTCCAGCGTGGGGAAGGTCACCGGCGTGAACCCGCCGACTGTGGTGGATTCCTCGGCGCGCACCAACCGGCTGACGGTTCAGTTCTCGGAGAGCGTACTGAAGACCGAGGCGGAGACGCTGGCGAATTACGGTGCTCAAAGCCCCATTGGGACGGTTGTCAGCCTGGCCGGCGCCGCCGCGTCCTACGATGATCTCACCAAGTCGGTGACCCTCACCGGGATCAACCTCCCGGCTGGGAAGAGCTACCAAGTCACGGTCAGCAATGTTCGCGACTTGGTGAACAACCCGGTTGCTGATCCACGATCGGATACAGGCACCGTTGTGGTGGTCATTGTTGCCGAAGGCGGCACCTCCGCCTCGGGCATGCGCGCCCGCGACTTGGTGTCCATCCCGATGAACCTTGCCAACCCGAAAGCGGCCGCAACGTTCGGCGGCACCGAGATCGCTGATCGGTGGGACGGCGCCAGCCAGAGCTACCAGCGCTACCCGCAAGTGAACTTCGACCTGGTGCCGGGTGAAGGCTACTGGACCCACTACACGCAGACCCGGGAGATTGAGCTTGGCGCCGGGACTCTGGTGCCCGCCAACGAGTCGTTCCGGCGTCTACTCAGCGCCGGGTACGACACCCTTGGGAACCCGTTCCTCTCCGCGGTGCCGTGGCGGCTGGACAGCATCAAGTACGACACCGGCAGCGGTCCGCTGCCGCTGAGCGGACTGGTG
>PEUI01000112.1:0-9502 GCA_002785585.1 Lysobacterales bacterium CG02_land_8_20_14_3_00_62_12 | reverse complement strand
CCCGGTTGCAGCGGGTGAATCGCGGTGGCACCCCGGTACCAGCACTGTTGGCGAGTAGTTTGCTGGCCCTGGTGTTGATCGTCAGCAACACCTTCAACACGGTGATTGCCCTGCTCGCCTTTTTGTTCGTGTGCAACTACGCGCTGACTTTCAGCAGCTTGTTCGTATTGCGAAAACGCGAACCGGATGTGCCGCGACCGTTTCGCGTGCCGGGTTATCCGTTGGTACCTGGCTTGGCCTGGCTCGGGTCAATCGCCTTTATCGGCACCGCACTGATCAGCGATTTCGGCAACAGCCTGATCGCCTTGACGCTGGTTGCCAGTTCCTGGCCGGTGTACCGAAGTCTGCGTCGGCCGCTACCGGCAAACCCGCCGGGCTAACGGACGATCGGCAGCCACGCCCAGCCTTCGGCAAACACCTTGACCTTTATCCGGTCTCGCGCCCCAGCTCCCGGCTGGTCAACACCGGCGCAAAGCCACCGCCGGGGGTACGAAAATTGGTGGTCTGGCCTTGGTACATCCGGGCCGCAACCACCAGCACTTTGCCCTGATCGGCGTAGCAACGGATATCGACCTTGAAGGGATCGGCGCCGACCGCGACATGGCGCTCGCTCGGCTGCACGATTTCCTGGGCCACATAGGTACCGCGGGCGATCTCATCCCAGACCCGACGCGTCAACTTGTCACCGCGGTAACTCCCCTTGCTGCCAAAACCTGCGGTCGGTTTGAAAAACCAGTGGCGGCGACCGGCCCACATCGCGTCGCGATTCTCCGGCGTCAGCAACCGGGTGTCCGGAATCGCGGCGAGCAGCTTGTCCATGATCGCCGGACGGACGCCGGCAACCTGCAAGAAATCGCGATTGCCGAGCACGCTCAAGTTTCGCTTATCCGCATACAAAGCGTGCGCCCGGGGATGCGGGCTGAGCGCCACGGCGCCAGCCAGGTAGGCGGATCGGATCGTCGCGTGCACCGGCTGTTGCAAGGCAAAATCGGTCAGCCGGTTGTAAATCAGATCAACCGGGGCTTCACCCAGCCACAGGCGCTGGTCATGCTGCACCAACTCCGTCGGATCGCAGATCTCGGCGCGATAGCCATGGCGTCGCAGCAACTCGCGGTACAACAGAAACTCCGGGTACAGATACTGCTGCTTCGGCTCGGTATCGACGATGGCCACGAATTGCCCTGGCGCCGCGCCGCGTTGCAGACGCCACTCCATCAACAGAATCTGCAGCACCGCAGCGTCCACGGCCCAGGCATCCGTCGGCGGCTTGGTTACCTCGGGCATGCACGCCAATTGCGCCTGACCAAGCAGTGCATTGAGCAAGACCCCGCCCGGGTTGGTATTGATTTCGATCAGCCGCGGACCGCTCGCCGTGAGATGAAAGTCCAGGCCCAACAGTCCGCCCGGTGATCCCGGGTCGAATTGGGCGATGTCCGGCGCCCAGGCCATGACCGCCGCCCGATAAGCCGGTAGCGCCATCACCTCCTCGATGGCAGCGACCACCGCATCCGCTTGTTCGAGCTGGCGGCGCGAAACGAAAACCGGCAAAGGCGAAAACAAGTGCGGATGCGAGTCGGCCAGCGTGCCCGGCAGTCCTTGGCTACCCAGAATGGCCGCAAGTTTCGCGTGCAAGACGTGCGCATCGACGCCGAGGCAAAAGCACTCGCGATTCAAGGTTTCTGCGGAGGCGCCGGGCGCGCACATACTGGAACACGCACTGGACCCGGCAGACGGCAGCGTTCTATTCATCGGCGTGGTCGTTCTCAATGGGTCGGCCATTTTAACGCGGGAGCCGGTAGTGGCCGTGACTTGCATCGGGAGCACGCTGCCGACGCACCAGTCCATGCCGTTTCAATGCTATCTTTTGAAGCCGATCAGTGCTGGAGTGCTGACATGAAGCAACCCTACTACGTACATGCCCAATGGGATGAAGAAGCGAAAGTTTGGGTCGCTGCCAGCAAGTAGCCCGCTGCGGCGCGGTTCCGATTTGCACCGATCAGTGCCTGCGCTTAGAGTGCGCGTTCACCGCCGAGAAAAACCCATGCGCCCGACCTCTGCATTACTGACGCTGGCCCTGACTGCCATGCTGCTGACTGGTTGCAACCGAGACCAGGCCGATGCGCCAGCGCCCGCCGCCAGTACGTCCACTGCTGCGCTCAGCACCGAGTCTTTGGTCAAGCCTTGGCAAACGTCCGTCGACGGCTTTATTGACGGCTACTTTCAGCACAATCCGACCCAGGCCGCGAATGCTGGCAAGCACGCCTTTGATGGCCAGTTGCCGGACTACAGTGCGGCCGGGCTCAAGGCCACGGCGGACTGGCTGCATCAGCAGCAAGATCTGATCGGCGGATATGCCGACGAGCAGCTCGACGCCACTCAGCGTTTTCAGCGCGACTATGTGCTGGCGACCATCCACGGCCAGTTGTTCTGGCTCGAAGACTCCGGATTTCCGGCCCGAAACCCGGCGTTTTATGGTGACAACCTGTCGCCAAGCATGTACCTGACGCGGCCCTACGCGCCCTTGGCGCAGCGGATGGCGGCGTTCGTTCGCTATCAGGAAGCGCTGCCGAAAGCGATCGAACAAATTCGCGGCAACTTCAAACCGCCCCTGCCCGCCAGCTACATCGATCTCGGCGTCAACACTTTCGCCGGCTACGCCAAGTTCTTCAAAGACGATGTGCCGGGCATTTTCACCGAGGTCAAGGACGAAGCCTTGCAGCAACGTTTCGCCAACGCCAACGCCGGTGCAATTGCGGCCACCCAGGCGATGGCCGATTGGCTCAGTTCGCTGAAACCGCAGGCGACCGAAGACTTCGCGCTCGGCGCCGAGCGATTTTCCCGAATGCTGCAAGCCACCGAGCTGGTCGACCTGCCGCTGGACCAGCTCAAGGCCGTCGGCGAGGCCGATCTGGCGCGCAATCTGGCCTCGCTGAAAACGGCCTGCGATCTATTTGCCCACGGCAAAACCCTGGCCGCCTGTGTCGATCAGGCACAAGCCGACAAGCCCAAAGGCGGCGCGGTCGAAGGCGCGCGCGCCCAGCTCGCCGGTCTGCGGCAATTTGTTGTGGATCACGATCTGGTCAGCATTCCGGGCACCGAGCAGGCCCAGGTCGAAGAAGCGCCACCGTTCAATCGCTGGAATTTCGCCTACATCGAAATCCCCGGCCCGTATGAGCAGGGCCTGCCTTCGGTCTATTACATCGCGCCGCCAAATCCGCAGTGGACGCCGGCCGAACAAACCGCCTACGTACCGGGCAACGGCGTGTTGCTGTTTACTTCAGCGCATGAGGTCTGGCCCGGACACTTTTTGCAGTTCCTGCATGCCAACCGGTCGGACTGGTCGTTTGGTCGCCTATTTGTCGGTTATGCCTTCGCCGAGGGTTGGGCGCACTACACCGAAGAAATGATGTTTGACGCCGGGCTCAATGGCGCGACCCCGGAAATGCATGTCGGCCAACTGCTTGAGGCACTGTTGCGCAACGTGCGTTTTCTCTCCGCCATCGGCCTGCACACCGGCGGCATGAGCATCGCCCAATCCGAACAAATGTTCCGCGAGCAGGGCTTTCAGGATGCCGGCAATGCCCGCCAGCAAGCCGCGCGCGGCACTTACGACCCGGCCTATTTGAACTACACGCTGGGCAAGTTGATGATCAAGCAACTGCGCGAAGACTGGACCGCCAGCCACGGCGGTCGCGCCGGCTGGAAAGCCTTCCACGACCAGTTCCTGTCCTATGGCGGCCCACCGATTCCGCTGGTACGCGGGCAAATGATGGCGACCGCGCCGGCCGCCAAGCTGTGGTCGGCAGATTGAACCGACGGCGTGCAGCGAGGTGATACCAGCCGCCTGGTCGGATCAAACCGATTGCGCACGCCCGCCGTTGAGGCAGCGCCGTGCGGCGGATCCGACACAGCAAGGCCCTGAGACGACCCTGTAGCAGGCGCTGGCGTGGTAAATTCCGCGTGAGGTGGGCGGTCATTATTGGGCGCCTTTTTTAATGAAACCAGGGAGGCAAGTATGAAATTGATGTCTGTATTTGGTTTTGCGATCATTCTGATGGGTTGCGCGACCGCTCCTGCTCCAGTAGACCAGCGCAACAGTGTATTGACGCAAGGTAATGTCCAGATGAATCTGGCAATCGGCACGACTACCAAGGCTCAAGTCCTTGAGGTATTCGGATCTCCGAACATCACCACTCGCGACGCCGCTGGTGCCGAAGTGTGGTCGTATCAACGTCACGCAACTGTTTCGCAGTCGAGTAGCGGAAGTAGCTATTGGACAATCTTGCTGGCAGGTGGCAGCAAGTCCGCCGACGGCTTTTCGCAATCAAGTCGAACGATGACATTAATTATCAAGTTCGACAGCAAAGATGTTGTGTCCGACTTCCGTAGCCGTACGAGCGATTTTTAAGGTGACCGCCATGCGCAAATCATTCGTAACCGTTGCCACTATTTTTTTACTTTCCATGATGTTCGCTCCCAGTGCTGCATTTGCCAAAAAAGAAGTACAGCTGACGCCGATGGAACTGCAGGCGCTTCAGCAGAGAGAATTTGAAACCACAAAAGACACCTTGTTTGCGAGTGTGATGAGCGTGTTCCAAGACTTGGGTTACACAATAGATGGCGCTGATTTGGCAACCGGATTCATCACCGCAAGTAGCGCCACGGACAATAAGACCAATTTTGGCGAAGCATTGTTCGGTGTCAGGGCTTCTGGCAATACACGAGCCACCGCTTTCGTGGAAAAAATGGCGAACGGCATGGCGCGGGTACGACTCAATTTTCAGAACTCCAAGACCCGTTCTGGTGCCTATGGTCAGACTTCCAAAAAAGACAAGGCGGTGCTCGATCCTGCAACTTATCAAGCCGCTTGGGAGAAGATCGATGAAGCGCTGTTCGTTCGGAACGCCATAGATACGCCGGCAACGACACCCGTGAAGATTCCACAAGAGAACGCGGTCGAGCCGGTGGCGCCGCCCACGCAAGCAATTTCTCCAGAGCCCCAAGCACCACCAAAGAACCTGCGCCATTAACGTAGCAGAAGTGCCAACGCGGTTGGTTTCGCGATGAGGACAAAGGCGCCACCCCAATGAAGCAAACCTACACGGCGGTGATCAAGCAAGACGCTGGCTGGTGGCTGGGCTGGATTGAAGAAGTGCCCGGGGTCAATTGCCAAGAGGACTCGCGTGCAGCGCTGTTGCAGTCCCTGCGCGAAACGCTGCTAGAGGCCATTGCGTTTAATCGCAACGATGCCCTGGTTGCAGCGGGAAAAGGCTTTGAAGAGCTGTCGATCGCGATATGAACCAGCGCGATATGAAGCGGCGTGATTTGCTGGCTCGACACTCGCTTCGATTGCCGAATCCGACGCCAGCGGCGCGCCCACCGGGCCGCTAGTGCGAGTAGCGCGCGAGCGCTACGCCGACGGCTTCGGAGATGAGTTTCAGGAAGATGGTGCCCATGCCGGGGTGGAAACGATTGGGGTCGTGCGAGCCGATGGCGAGTAGGCCGCGGTCGGCGATCGGCAACAAAACGGCAGACTTCACTTGCTCGCCATACGGACCAAACAGGAAGCCGAGTTTGTCGGCGTTGAGGCGGCCGCAGAGCGGTTCGCCGGCGGCAAAAAACTCGGTGAAGGGTCTCAGACCGGGTTCATCGCGGGCGGCGACTTTCAGCCAGTCGGCGTGAAAATCGGGCACACCTTCGAACAAGCACAGGCGCACCAGGTCGGTGTGGAAATCTTCGGTCAGCGTGGCCACCACGCGCGACAAGGTGTCGGCCAAGGTGCCGGCACGCATCAGGGAAAGCGTGAACGCATGCACGCGCACCATCAGGTGCTCGTTGTCCTGGGCGATGCCGATCAGTTCCTGCAGGCGCCGCGACAGGGCGCGGGTTTTGTCGCGCAACACATCCAGTTGGTAGCTGGCGAGCGAGGTGCTGGCACCCTGCTGGCGCGGCAACGCCAGGCTCAAGGCCAGGTCCGGAAACTCGGCTAGAAACTCCGGATGGCGGCGCAAGAATCCCGCCACATCGAGGGCGTTGAGTTCGCGTCGCGCAGTTGGGTCACGGATCGGCAGCTCGCGGCCGCTGTGTTCAGTGCTCATGCCAGATGCCCTCGTAGACGAATTCAGCGGCGCCGGTCATCCATACCGGTTCGGCCGCGCCGGCCCAGTCGATCAGCAGTTCGCCGCCGGGCAAGGCGACCACCACGCGCGCCTCCAAGGCGCCCAAACGGATGCCGACCACGGCGGCAGCGCAAGCGCCGGTGCCGCAGGCCAGGGTTTCGCCAACGCCGCGCTCGAACACGCGCAGGGCGATATGGCCGCGATCAAGCAACTGCACAAAACCCACGTTGACGCGATCGGGAAAGCGCGCGTGGGATTCCAGCAAGGCGCCGATTCGATTCACCGGCGCGCGTTTAATGTCTTCGACGCGGATCACCACATGCGGATTGCCGATCGACACCGCCGCCACTTCGACATCATTGCCATCGACCCGCAGCGGATAGACGCTGGCCTCGTCAGCGGCGAGAAACGGCAGCGACGCCGGCGCAAAATTGGGCGCACCCATGTTCACCCGCACCATGCCCGATTCGAGCAATTCGCAGCCGACCAAGCCGGACGGTCCTTGCAACCGCACCACCCCACGGTCGATCAAACCGGCCCGCGCCAACCAGGCGACCACGCAGCGCACGCCGTTGCCGCATTGCCCGGCCGCGCTGCCATCCTGATTCCAGATGCCGTAGGCAAACGCCGCGGCGGGATCGGTCGCGGTCTCGATGCTCAACACCTGATCGCAGCCAACACCAAAGTGTCGATCCGCAATCCGTCGCGCCGCAGCAGCGCTGAGCGGGTCCGTCTGCTCACGGCGATCAAGCACGACGAAATCGTTGCCGATGCCCTGCATCTTGCTGAACTTCAGGCTCATTGGGCGCGCTGCTCAAACCAAACCCGCAGCGTAGGGTGGGTGCCAACCCACCTTGAATGGGTGAATGGAATGCTGGGTTTCACCCACCCTACACTCGCCAGGTTCACCCCTTCCGATTTGGTGACGGGCTTGTCGGGCAAGACCAGTGGCCCCTTGGTGCCGCAGCCAACCAACAGCCCGGCCAGCAGCAACGCGCCGACGATGCACGACCCATTCGATTTAGTGTGCACGATCCACCTCAAAGCCATTGGTCATCTTGCTCTCGGTCGCGGTGGCGTCCGACGCGCTGGGCAGGATACCCAATTGGTCAAACAGGAAAGCGTATTCCATGGCGACCTGGTGATAGCGCTGGAAACGTCCGGATTTGCCGCCGTGTCCCGCCGCCATCTCGACATGAAACAACAGCGGATGGCGGTCGGTTTTCAGGCTGCGCAATTTGGCCACCCACTTGGCCGGCTCGTAATACTGCACCTGGCTATCGTACAGGCCAGTGGTGACCAACATCGCCGGATAGTCCATGGCCTTCACGTTGTCGTAAGGCGAGTAGCTGAGCATCATGTCGTAGAACGCTTTTTGTTCCGGGTTACCCCACTCATCGAACTCGTTGCTGGTCAGCGGAATGGTTTCGTCAAGCATGGTGGTAACGACATCGACAAACGGCACATCGGCAACGATGGCGCGATATTTTTCTGGCGCCAGGTTGGCCACGGCGGCCATCAGCAGACCACCGGCACTGCCGCCCTGCGCCACCACTTTGTCGCTGGCCGCGTAACCCTCGCGCACCAGAAACTGGGTGACATCGATAAAGTCGGTGAAGGTATTCAGCTTCTTCAACTGGCGACCGTTTTCGTACCAGGCGCGACCCATTTCTTCGCCGCCGCGAATATGCGCCAGCGCATAGACGACACCGCGATCCAGCAGGCTGAGCCGGGTGGCGCTGAAGGTCGGGTCCATCGACACGCCGTAGGAGCCGTAGCCATATTGGTAGAGCGCCGCGCTGCCATCACGCGGGGTGCCTTTGCGATAGACCAAAGACACCGGAATCGGCGTGCCATCGCGCGCCGGGGCAAAGCGAAACTCGGTGACGTAGTTGGCCGGATCGAAGGCACCCAGCACCGGTTCGCGCTTCATCAATTGGCGTGCGCCGCTGGCCACGTTCATGTCGTAGGTGGAGGCCGGCGTGGTCAGCGAGGTATAGACGTAGCGCAGCGTGTCGCTGGTGTATTCCGGGCTGGCTTGCGCATACGCGGTGTAGGCGGGCTCGTCAAAACTGAGCAACGATTCGCTGCCGGTTTTCCAGTCTTTCAAACGGATCTTGCGCAAGCCGCCGGAGCGCTCGTTGATCGCCACCCAGTCGCGTTGCACCGAAGCACTTTCGATCAAGGCATCGTCGCGGTGAGGCAGCCATTCCCGCCATTGCGAACGATCCAGCGAGTCCGCCCTCTTGACCCTGAGCAAGCGAAAGTTTTTCGCTTTCCAGTTGCTGGTAATGACGAACTCGTCGTCGTGATCTTCGACGAAATACTCGTGCTCGGGCGAGCGCGGATAGACCAGTTGAAACTTGAGTTCCGGGTCGTTGGCATCGGCATAACGCCACTCGCTGCTGAGCGTGCTGGACAGGCCGATATACAGAAAGCGATCACTCGAGCCCTTGCCAAGCTGCATGTAAAACGCCGGGTCGTGCTCTTCATAGACCAACTCATCGTTGGCCGGATCGCTGCCCAGCAGGTGCTTTTTGACGCGCACGCCGAGCAGCGTTACCGGATCTTTTTCGACATACAGCACGGTGCGATGGTCGGCGGCAAACTCGACCCCCGGGTCGGCATTGGCGATCTGTTCCGGATAGACCACCCCGGATCGCAGCTGCTTGAACTTCAGCAAATATTGGCGGCGGCCGCTGACGTCCTCGGCCCAGGCCAATTGCTGACCATCATCGCTGACCGCAACGCCGCTGACCTGGAAAAAATCTTTGCCGACGGCGAGTTGATTGACGTCGAGCAGAATTTCCTCGGCGGCGTCGAGCGATCCCGCTTTGCGGGCATGGATCGGGTATTCCTTGCCGGTCTCGAAGCGCGTGTAATACCAGTAGCCATTCTTGCGATAGGGCACGCTGGCATCGTCTTGCTGGATGCGCCCGACGATCTCGTCGAACAACAGCTTCTGGGCCGGCTCGGTGTGCTTGAGCATGGCATCGGCGTATGCGGTTTCGGCCTTGAGATGATCGATCACTTCTGGCTTGGATCGGCTGTCGTCGCGCAACCAGTAGTAATTGTCGATGCGATCACCATTGGGCGAATGCACGGTATAGGGCCGCACCGGCGTGATCGGTGGCGCGGGGTGCTGGACAGTAGGCACGGCGGATTCCTGATTGGCGCGGAGTAACCCCGCAGAGGGAGAATGACTGCTGGCGCAACCCGCCAGCAAGGCCAGCAACACCGGCACAGCAACACTACGCGATGACATGGGCAAGCCTCATTGTGGACAAAGGCGCATTCTAGTGCAGCCGATGGCCGGTTCAGAAAATAGAAGAAAGAAGACGGAATACAACGCAACGCTGGAAGGCGCCGGGGTTCTGTCTTCT
>PEUI01000298.1:27482-28420 GCA_002785585.1 Lysobacterales bacterium CG02_land_8_20_14_3_00_62_12 | reverse complement strand
GCACGCCACCGCGATGGGCGGCGAGCAATTTTTCTTTGAGTCCGCCGATCGGCAACACCCGCCCACGCAGCGTAATTTCGCCGGTCATCGCAACGTCCGCCCGCACCGGAATCCGCGTCAACGCCGAGACCAGGGCGGTGCACATGGCAATGCCTGCGCTCGGTCCATCTTTCGGCGTAGCGCCTTCGGGCACATGAATATGGATGTCCGACTTCTGGCTGAAATCATTGTCGATGCCGAACAGCGCCGCGCGCGCGCGCACCACCGACAACGCCGCCTGGATCGACTCTTTCATCACATCGCCCAACTGACCGGTGTGGATCAGCTTGCCTTTGCCCGGCAACACGCTGGCTTCGATATTGAGCAATTCGCCGCCGACTTGAGTCCAGGCCAGTCCGGTGACCATGCCGACCTCCGGTTCCTGTTCGGCAACGCCGTAGCTGAAACGCCGCACGCCCAAGTAACGCTCCAGTTCGGCACTGCCGACCTTGACGATCTTCGGCTTGCGCTTTTTGTTGCCGGCACTGGCGGGCGCCGCCGCTTTTTGCAGCGCCGTGGCTTTGACCACCTTGCGCGCCACCTTGGCGATCTCGCGGCCGAGGTTGCGCACGCCCGCTTCGCGCGTGTAGTAGCGCACCATGTCGCGCACCGCATCGGTGGCAATCGCCAGTTCGGTAGCAGCCAGCCCCACCGCCTTGGTTTCTTTCGGCACCAGGTAGCGCTCGGCGATGTGAATCTTTTCGTCTTCGGTGTAGCCGGGAATCCGGATCACTTCCATTCGATCCAGCAGCGCCGCCGGAATATTCAGCGAGTTGGCAGTCGCGATGAACATGACATCGCTGAGATCGAAATCGACTTCAAGGTAGTGATCGTTGAAGGTATGGTTTTGCTCCGGATCGAGCACTTCCAGCAGCGCCGAAGACGGATCGCCACGGAAG
>PEUI01000298.1:25909-27466 GCA_002785585.1 Lysobacterales bacterium CG02_land_8_20_14_3_00_62_12 | reverse complement strand
CGATTTCATCGAGCATCACCAGCGGATTGCGCACGCCGACCTTGGCCAGATTCTGGATCACCCGCCCCGGCATCGAGCCGATATAGGTGCGCCGATGACCACGAATCTCGGCTTCATCACGCACGCCACCCAGTGAGATGCGAATGAATTTGCGGTTGGTGGCGCGCGCAATCGATTGGCCGAGCGAGGTTTTGCCAACACCCGGCGGACCCACCAGGCACAGGATCGGGCCTTTCATCTTGGTCACTCGCTGCTGCACCGCCAGGTATTCAAGGATGCGTTCCTTGACCTTTTCCAAGCCGTAGTGGTCCTCGTTGAGCACGGCTTCGGCGGCCGGCAAATCCTGACGGATCTTGCTGCGTTTTTTCCACGGCACCGACAGGATCCAATCCAGATAGTTGCGCACCACGGTCGCCTCGGCCGACATCGGTGGCATTTGCTTGAGCTTGTGCAATTCGGCTTTGGCCTTCACCGCCACCACTTTTGGCATGCCGCTCTTGACGATCTTGCGCGCCAATTCCTCCATCTCGTTGGGCGCCTCGTCCAGGTCTCCCAATTCTTTCTGGATCGCCTTCATCTGCTCGTTGAGGTAGTACTCGCGCTGGCTTTTTTCCATCTGGGTCTTGACCCGGCCACGGATGCGTTTCTCGATCTGTTGCAGATCAATTTCCGCGTTGACCAGTCCGATCAGTTTTTCCAGTCGCTCAAACACTTCCAGTGTTTCCAGGATGTCCTGCTTGTCTTGCAAGCGCACGCTCAGGTGAGCGGCAATGGTGTCGGCAAGTCGCCCCACGTCATCGATACCGGAGAGCGTGGTCATCAGCTCCGGCGGCACTTTGCGGTTGAGCTTGATGAAGTTCTCGAACTGGCTCATCAGCGATTTGCTGGCTGCGCCCAGTTCGCGATCCGAATGGCTGCTACCCGACTCCAGTAGCTGCACGCGTCCAAACAGCGCGCCATCGTGACTTTCTACGGCATCAAGGTGGACCCGCGACACACCTTCCACCAGCACCTTGATGGTGCCGTCGGGGAGTTTCAGCAGTTGCAAGACACTCGCCAAGGTGCCCATCGTGTACAGATCATCGGCACCTGGGTCATCCACGTCCGGGCTCTTCTGTGCGAGCACCACGATTTGTTTGTCAGCGGCCATCGCTGCTTCCAGCGAATGGATCGAATGCTCGCGCCCAACGAACAAGGGAATGACCATGTTGGGGAACACCACCACATCACGCAGCGGCAGCAGCGGCAGCAGTCGCGCCAGCTCTGGTGGGTTTTTGCTCAGGCTCATCGGGCACTCCATCGGCAATCGGGTTTGGACGGAGGCTCGTTGGAGCCTGCGTCCCTCGGGGATCAGGTAAGGGCAGCAGCGCCGTATGCAAGCCGTGCCGCAGCGCCCGGATTCATGTCGCGGCGATACCGTCAAAGCGCGCGGCCATTGGCCGCCGGTCAAGCGCGAGCCAACACCACATCGGTGCCGATGGCCAAGACCCATTCAACAAGCTCGTGGCGCAGCAACCTACAGCGCCGCCGCCATCCGCTCAGTCGGCGCCGACCGCG
>PEUI01000298.1:17652-25894 GCA_002785585.1 Lysobacterales bacterium CG02_land_8_20_14_3_00_62_12 | reverse complement strand
TCGTTGCTGTAGATCAGGTAAGGCTCGGCGGCACCATTGATCACCGCCTCATCGACGACGACCTTGCTGACCAGTTCGAGCGACGGCAGCTCGTACATGGTGTCGAGCAAAACCGATTCGATGATGGTACGCAAGCCGCGGGCGCCGGTGCGGCGCTTCAACGCTTTGCGAGCGACCGCACGCAGCGCGTCATCACGAAACTCCAGGTCAACGCCTTCCATTTCGAACAGCTTGCGGAATTGTTTGGTGATCGCGTTCTTCGGTTCGTGCAGAATTTTCACCAGGGCGTCTTCATCGAGTTCTTCGAGCGTCGCCACTACTGGCAGTCGGCCGACAAACTCCGGAATCAAACCGAATTTGATCAAGTCTTCGGGTTCTACGCCCTTGAGCACATCGCCGACGCTGCTCTTGCGCTCCTTGCTGCGCACTTCGGCGGAAAAGCCGATGCCGGTGGACTCGGACCGCGCCTGGATCACTTTTTCCAACCCGGAGAAAGCGCCACCGCAGATGAACAGAATGTTGCGCGTATCGACTTGCAGAAACTCCTGCTGCGGGTGCTTGCGTCCGCCCTGCGGCGGCACCGATGCCATGGTCCCTTCGATCAGCTTCAGCAGCGCCTGTTGCACGCCTTCGCCGGAAACATCCCGGGTGATCGACGGGTTCTCGGACTTGCGCGAAATCTTGTCGATTTCATCGATATAAACGATGCCGTTTTGCGCCTTCTCGACATCGTATTCGCATTTTTGCAGCAGCTTCTGGATGATGTTCTCGACATCCTCGCCGACGTACCCGGCTTCGGTGAGGGTGGTGGCATCGGCGATGGTGAACGGCACATTGAGCATCCGCGCCAGCGTTTCGGCGAGCAGCGTCTTGCCCGAGCCGGTTGGCCCAATCATCAGAATATTGCTCTTGGCCAATTCCACTTCGGCGTCTTTCTGCCGCGTCTCCAGCCGTTTGTAGTGGTTGTACACGGCCACCGCCAACACGCGCTTGGCCCGCTTCTGGCCGATCACGTATTGGTCCAGCGTCTCCAGTATCTCGCGCGGCTTCGGCAGATGGCTGCGGGCCACCGCGGATTTTTCTTCAAGCTCTTCGCGAATGATGTCATTGCAGAGCTCAACACATTCGTCGCAAATAAACACCGAAGGGCCGGCGATCAGTTTGCGAACCTCGTGTTGACTCTTGCCGCAAAAGGAGCAGTAGAGCACCTTTCCGGAGTCCACTTTGTTACCGCGATCATCGCTCATTGCTGCTGTTTCCTGCCGGGACGCACGGCCCGAACGGTGCTGGATTGTTTGGTCGGGAGCATAGCACAGCACCCAGCCGAAGCCCTGTGCAGGCGGCCGGGCGCGGGTTTGTGCTACCGGATCCGGATCAGGATAACTTGACCGATTCGTCGGGGCGCTGCAGCAACACGGCGTCGATCAACCCATAGTCGACCGATTCGTTCGGCCCCATGAAATTGTCCCGATCACAATCTTTGGCGATTTGCTCGATCGGCTGCCCGGTGTGCTTGGCGAGAATGCCGTTCAGATATTCCCGAATCCGGAGAATTTCACGGGCATGGATGTCAATATCGCTGGCTTGTCCAGAGAACCCACCCAGTGGCTGATGAATCATCACCCGCGAATGTGGCAGCGAGTAGCGCTTGCCCTTGGCGCCCGCGGTCAGCAGCAAAGCGCCCATGCTCGCCGCCTGTCCGACGCAGATGGTGCTGACATCCGGACGAATAAACTGCATGGTGTCGTAAATGGCCAAACCGGCGGTCACCGCACCACCGGGGCTGTTGATGTACAGGCTGATGTCCTTGTCAGGGTTTTCTGATTCAAGAAACAGCATCTGCGCCACGATAACGTTGGCGACGAAGTCATCGACCGGGCCAACCAGAAAAATGACCCGCTCTTTCAACAAGCGCGAGTAGATGTCGTAAGCGCGCTCGCCTCGTGGGGTCTGTTCGACCACCATCGGTACCAGATTCAGTGCCCTTTCCATTGCCGCAACTCCTCGAAGACACCGCCAATCATGGCGGTCACCTGGCAAGACTCAAACCTCAAGCCTGCATCAATTGCTGAAAATCCAGAGGTTGGTCGGTGACCTTGGCCGCTGCAAACACCCAATCGATGACTTGGTCTTCGATTACCCGATTGCGCAATCCACCCATCAACTTGGCATCGTGGGTGTAGAGCTCGATGACCTTGGCCGGCTCCTCATAGGTCGATGCAATCGTCGCCAGCATTTCGCTGACCCGCTTCGAGTCGACCCGCAAGCTGGTTTGCCGTGCCAATTCCACCAGCAGCAAACTGGCCCGAACGCGACTGGCTGCGATCTCTCGAAACTGATCGGTCAGGTGGCTGGTCTGGCCAGTGCGACCCGACTGTTGCGCCTGCTCTTCGGCCTGGCGCAACAGCGCTGCGGCCTCCGCCTCAATCAGTCCTTTGGGTAGCTCAAAGTCGCTGTACGCCTTGACCAGTTGATCGACCACATGCAGCTTGTTGCGCGACGACAGCGCCGAACGCATTTCACGTTCCAGGTTGGCCCGAACGTCTTCACGAAAACGCTCCACGCCACCGCTGGTGACTCCGAAACTGGCGGCAAAGTCGTCATCGATCGCAGGCAGTTCACCGGCCTGCACGCGAATCACCCGCAGGGTTACGTCGGCGGATTTTCCCGCCAAAGTGGGCTCGCGAAAATCGGCCGGAAATTCGGCGCGGAAAGTTTTTTCAGTGCCAGTACCCACATCCACCAGCGCGGCTTCAAACGCCGCTGGCAGCGCACCACTACCGGCGATGGTGCCAGCGCGTTCCATGCCTTCGGCCGGAAACCGAAGCCCATCGGCGTCTGCGCTGAACTCAAACACCAGCATGTCGCCGATCACCGCATTGCGCTCAACACCAACCCAACGCTTGCGCTGCTGGCGCAGCGTTTCGATCATCCGATCCACATCCGACGCCGTCACCGCCGATACCTTGCGGGTCAATTCCATCTGGCTGACATCGATGGTCCCGATCTCCGGAGTGACCTCAAACGTCGCCGAGAAAACCAGCTCCTGATCGGCCGACTGGCCATCATGGCGAATCGACGGTGCGGTCGCCGGACGCAGGTTGTTCTCGCCCACCGCCTGCTCGAACGATTGCGTCACCACATCGTTCATCGCTTCGGAACGCACTTGCTGGCCGAAGCGTTGTTCGACCACCTTGCCCGGCACTTTGCCGGGACGAAAGCCCTTGATGCGCACCGTATGGGCGAGCTCGCGAAGTCGATCACGCACTTTGTCTTCGATCCGGGAAGTCGGAACGTGAATTACGATGCGGCGCTCCAGGCCCGCCATTTTTTCAACCGAAACCTGCATGGAAACTCCTGAAAATCTTGCTCAAGCCTGGGACATTAGTGGTGCGAAAGAAGAGACTCGAACTCTCACGGGTTGCCCCGCTGGAACCTAAATCCAGTGCGTCTACCAATTCCGCCACTTTCGCGCGTAAAACGATCAATCAGCCGCGCACTCTAATGCATTCGACGGCTGGCTTCCAATCTGAAAAGTGGTGGGCCGTCCCAGACTCGAACTGGGAACCTGCGGATTAAGAGTCCGTTGCTCTACCATTGAGCTAACGGCCCACGAAAAGTTGGGGTGGAAGACGGGATTCGAACCCGCGACCCCTGGAATCACAATCCAGTGCTCTAACCAGCTGAGCTACATCCACCGTTGTAACTGTCGCCAACAACATTCCTGCAAGCCTTTGCGTGGCGCGCCCGACAGGAATCGAACCTGCAACAACCGGCTTAGAAGGCCGGTGCTCTATCCGGTTGAGCTACGGGCGCTTGGCATCCCACTCCGGATGGTCGGGGTAGAGGGATTCGAACCCCCGACATCCTGCTCCCAAAGCAGGCGCGCTACCAGACTGCGCTATACCCCGCTACTGCCATCCATCCAGATTCGCCTAAGTGCATGAACGTGAAGTGTGTCGCATGCACCGCACCTCGTCAACGCAAAAGCCACCACAAAACCTTGCTTGCCAACTCATTCAAATGGGTTGCACAAAAAAACGGGGCGCTGTACGCGCCCCGAATCATCATGCTTTGGCGCGCCCGGAGAGATTCGAACTCCCGACCCCCAAGTTCGTAGCCTGGTGCTCTATCCAACTGAGCTACGGGCGCGGGCAAGGTCGGAAAGTATGACGATGCCAACTATGATCGTCAAGACCAATGTGTGGCTCGCACGAACGCCAAGGCGTGTTCGCTGGTGCCACTGTCCACTCACCATGATCGCGCCTGGCCGATCGCTTGCGGTGAGCAGAGCAACCTTGGCGTTCGGCGCTACCGCACCATCCACCGATCCCGCCATCGGTCACGCCGCTCGCCAACGCAGACACAAAAAAGCCGACGTGCAGTCGGCTGTTTTGTATTTGGCGGAGAGAGAGGGATTCGAACCCTCGATACAGTTTGACCCGTATACTCCCTTAGCAGGGGAGCCCCTTCGGCCTCTCGGGCATCTCTCCGAATCTTTGCAATTTTCCGTTCGACCGTCGGCCATCGCGGTGTTGGCCGACGGCGGCATCACCCTGCCGCTGGGCCGCGCATGATAGCGCGGTCGTGTCCGCTTTAGGAAGCCGTTACCCGGCTCCGGTTTCACCGCCGCCAACATGGCCCGCGGCCGCTTCTTTTTCTTTCTGGATGCGGTTAAAAATTTCTTCGCGGTGCACCGCCAGATCCTTCGGCGCGTTGATGCCAATCCGCACCTGGTTTCCTTTCACCCCCAGCACTGTCACCGTGACGTTGTCCCCGATCATCAGGGTCTCGCCCACCCGCCGCGTCAAGATCAACATAATCGTTCTCCGTTTTTCACAGATCGCACTCGCCATGCGATCAATGCATTCCATGGCCATCACGGCGCACTGGGCCGGATAGTAACCAGCGTCCGCGCTACAAGCAATGCACCCCAAGTGCGTGCGACTGGTGCCAGCGGCCAGCGCCACGCCAGCCACTTCGGCAACAGCAAAAAACCGCCTCGCGGCGGTCGTTTGATCCAACTTGGCGTCCCCAAGGGGATTCGAACCCCTGTTACAGCCGTGAAAGGGCCGTGTCCTGGGCCTCTAGACGATGGGGACAAACTTAAAGAACTGATGGTGGAGCCAGCCGGGATCGAACCGGCGACCTCTACAATGCCATTGTAGCGCTCTCCCAGCTGAGCTATGGCCCCGGGAGACCCGGCACTATACGGACCCCGTCACGGTTCGTCAACCCGTCCGAGCACCCGTCCGAATCGCAGTTCGGGCTGCCGATGGCGGTGCCCGAATCATCGTGCGCCACCGGCACCACGCCATCGCTAAAAGTTTGCGTCCAGCGCTGCCAGTCTGTGCGTCTGTGCGGTTGAAATCGCCAGATCGAGTCGCGCCGGCAATGCGCGCTTGTGCCATCGAGTTCAGTATGTTGCAATCGGCTGCCAGCGCCTTGCCGCAGCTCGCGTGGCCAACGTCGCAGCGCTTTCGTTGTACTGCAACCTGATGCCTAGTATTTTGCCATTGGATTCCGGGGAGAAAGTTATGTCTGAAGTCACGCCAGTCTGGTTGTCAAGCTACCCACAGGGCGTGCCCGCCTCGATCAATGTCGGCGATTACGGCTCGGTGGTTGCCGTGCTCGAAGAAGCCTGCAATCAATTCCGCGAGCGTCCGGCGCTGTACTCCATGGGCAAGACCATCAGCTATGGCGATCTGGACCGGCAAAGCCGCGACTTTGCCGCTTTCCTGCTGCACGATTTACAGCTTGAAAAAGGCGATCGGGTGGCGCTGATGCTGCCCAATTTGTTGCAGTATCCGATTGCCATCTTTGGTGTACTGCGGGCCGGGCTGACGATCGTCAACACCAACCCGATGTACACCGCGCGCGAGCTCAAACACCAGCTCACCGACTCCGGCGCCAAAGCGATTGTCGTGCTCGACAATTTTGCCTCCACCCTGGCCGAGGTAGTCAACGAGACCGGTATCCAGCACGTACTCACCACCGGTGTCGGCGACCTGCTCGGCTTTCCAAAGTCAGTGCTGGTGAACTTCGTCACCCGCTACGTGAAGAAAATGGTGCCCGCTTACTCGATTCCCGGCGCGATCAGTTTTTCCAGCGCGCTCGCGCGCGGTGCCCGGGCGACACTGCCAAAGTTGAGTATCAGCCATGACGATATCGCCTTCCTGCAATACACCGGCGGCACCACCGGTGTCTCCAAGGGCGCCGTGCTGACCCACCGCAATCTGGTCGCCAACATGTTGCAATCGGGCGCCTGGATCGGCAAGAACACCCGCCCCGGTGAAGAGATCATCATCACCGCGTTGCCGCTCTACCATATCTTTGCGTTGACCGCGAACTGTCTTGTCTTCATGCGCCTGGGCGGCCTCAATGTGTTGATCGCCAACCCACGCGACATGAAGGGCTTCGTCGGCGAGCTGAAAAAGCATCGCTTCACCGCGTTGACCGGCGTCAATACCTTGTTCAATGGTTTGCTCAATACCGCTGGCTTCACCGAGGTCGATTTTTCGCAGCTGCACCTTTCACTCGGCGGTGGCATGGCGGTGCAACGGGCGGTTGCCGAACGCTGGAAAGCAGTGACCGGCTGCACCTTGGTAGAAGCCTATGGCCTGACCGAAACTTCGCCTTCGGTATGCATGAATCCACTTGATCTCGCCGCCTACAACGGCGCCATCGGATTGCCGGTGCCGTCCACGCTGGTGTCGTTGCAAGATGACAATTTCAAGGAGGTCGCCACCGGTGAACCCGGCGAGTTATGCGTCAAAGGCCCGCAGGTGATGCGCGGTTATTGGCAGCGCCCGGAGGAAACTGCCAAGGTGATCGACGAGCACGGCTGGCTGCACACCGGCGACATTGCGCGCATGGATGCCAAAGGCTTTTTCTATATCGTTGACCGCAAGAAAGACATGATTTTGGTGTCGGGTTTCAACGTTTATCCCAACGAAATTGAGGATGTCATCGCCACCCATCCGGGCGTACTCGAAGTCGCTGCGGTTGGCATTCCCGACGAAAAAAGCGGCGAGGCGGTCAAAGTGGTGATCGTCAAAAAAGACCCGGCGCTCAGCGCTGACGACATTCGTGCCCACTGCCGCACGCTGCTCACCGGCTACAAGCAGCCACGGCTGATTGAGTTTCGAGACAGCCTGCCGAAGACCAACGTCGGCAAGATTCTGCGTCGCGAACTGCGCGATCCACCGAAACCCAGCGCTGGCTGATGCCGAAGGCAGGCCGGACCAGGCACGGGTCGGGCAATCGGCGAGCGCGGCCCAGTCAGCCATTTGCGCTCTGCGCCCGATCAAAATGCGCTCAGGTGGACGGCGCCTTCGCCTGATCCGCTACCCGCCACAAGTACAGGCTGGCCAAGGTGCGGTGCGGCGCCCAATGCGCGCCCAGTTCCTGCAGATGCTTCGATTTCGGTGTGGCGTTGAGACCGAGCACGATCTCGGCACCCTTCTGCACACCCAGGTCATCGACCGGAAAAACATCCGGGCGGCCAAGCCGAAAAATCAACATCATCTGCACCGTCCAGCGGCCAATGCCACGCACGGCGGTCAATCGTGCAATCAGCTCGTCGTCCGCCAACCAACGCAATTGCGCGGCCTTCGGCACGATGCCTTCCGTCGCTTTCGCCGCCAAGTCTTTGAGCGCGGCAATCTTATTGAACGAGACGCCGCATTCGCGCAAGCCTGAATCCGGTGCCGCCAGGAGATTGGCCACGGTCATCGGGCCGCCGCCACACCAGCGCTCGCGCACGCGTCCAACGATGGTTGCGGCCGCCTTGCCAGAAAGTTGCTGATAGAGAATCGAGCGGGCCAAGGCGTCGACCGGATCGAACCGCTGCTGCCACTCGGTTTCAAGCGCGCCGATGCGCCGCATCCATTTGGCCAATGCCGGATCGGCGCGACCGAGGGCGCGTCGCGCCTTGGCCACATCAAAACCGCGCGGAAATGGTCCGCGCGGTTTGATGACGGCAACTGCCGATGCCGACGCCACCTACGGCGCGAGCGGTACGAAGTCGATCGAGCTCACCACCGCCGCCGCGTGCTGGGCGACATCGATCGGCAGCGGCTTGTAGGCGTTGACCAACCACAACGGCAACTGCGAAATGTACGCCGGGCCACTGGTCAATACACCCGACTGCCCGCCCGGGTAAGCCTGCATGGCATCGATCGGATCAGACAGCTCGCCGACAAAACGACGCGCCGCACCACGGCTGAACATAAAGCCATTT